>NZ_JBAKHL010000010.1:0-153863 GCF_036902715.1 Micromonospora sp. CPCC 205546 | reverse complement strand
ACGATCCGACTTCAGCGGGGGGGTGGGCCACCCGCCTCGGGGCGGGGGCTGGCCGCCGGGCGGCGGGTTGCCGGGCGGCGGCTGGCTGCCGGGCGGGGGCGTCCAGCCGCCGGCGGGCGGTCCCGGGTAGCCGTCCGGTCGCGGATGGAAGTCGTAGTGCGTGTCGTGCTCCGGCTGCCCGGACCAGGGATCGACCGGCGGTGAGGACATGATCAGCTCCAGGCGAGGGTGCGAACGGGTGATCGTAGCCAGCCACGGCACGGTACCGCTGTCCCGATCCCGACCGTACCGTCCGGCCGCAACGACGATCGCGGTGGCCACCACCATCCAAGCGGGACGGGGCAACCACCGCGAACGCGGGGGCGGTGTGGATCAGGCGGGCAGGCTGGCCACCCCGTGCGGCAGGAACCGGCGACCGGTGACCCGCTCGGAGGTGCCGGTGCGGTCCAGGTACGGCGTGACGCCGCCCAGGTGGAACGGCCAGCCCGCGCCGAGGATCATGCACAGGTCGATGTCCTGCGCCTCGGCGACGACGCCCTCGTCGAGCATGAGCCGGATCTCCTGCGCCAGCGCGTCGAGCGCGTTCTGGCGTACCTGCTCGGCGGTGAGCGGCTGGTCGCCGACCACGAGCAGCTTGGCCACCTCGTCGTTGATCTGGTCGTCGACCACGATCGGCTGACCGGAGTCGGCGATCCGCTTGAGGTTCTCGCTGACGGCGAAGCGGTCCGGGAACGCGGCGTGCAGGGTGCCGCCCACGTGGTACGCGACGGCCGGCCCGACGAGCTGGAGCAGGGCGAGCGGGCGCATCGGCAGGCCCAGCGGGTCCAGCGCGGCGTTCGCCACGTCCAGCGGGGTGCCGGCGTCGACGGCGGCGAAGACGGTGCCCAGGAAGCGCGTGAGCAGCCGGTTGACCACGAACGCCGGGGCGTCCTTCACCAGCACGCTCGACTTCTTCAGCTGCTTGCCGACCGCGAACGCGGTGGCGAGCGTGGCGTCGTCGGTGCGCTCGCCCCGGACGATCTCCAGCAGCGGCAGCACCGCGACCGGGTTGAAGAAGTGGAAGCCGACCACCCGCTCGGGATGCTCCAGCTCCTCGGCCATCTCGGTGATCGACAGGCTGGAGGTGTTGGTGGCGAGCACCGTCTCCGGCTTGACGATCTTCTCCAGGTCGGCCCAGACCTGCTTCTTGACGCCCAGGTCCTCGAAGACGGCCTCGATGATGAAGTCAGCGTCGGCGAAGACGCCCTTGTCGACCGAGCCGCTGACCAGGCCGTACAGCTTGGCGGCCGTGCCCTTGTCCATCCGGCCCTTGCTGACGGCCTTCTCGATCTGGGTGTGCACGTAGCCGACGCCCTTGTCGACGCGGGCCTGGTCCAGGTCGGTCATGACGACCGGCACCTGGAGGCGGCGGGCGAAGAGCAGGGCGAGCTGGCTGGCCATCAGGCCGGCGCCGACGATGCCCACCTTGGTGACCGGGCGGGCCAGACCCTTGTCCGGCGCGCCGGCCGGCCGCTTGGCCCGCCGCTGCACCAGGTCGAAGGCGTAGAGGCCGCTGCGCAGCTCCTCGGAGAAGACCAGGTCCGCGAGGGCCTCGTCCTCGGCGGCGGTGCCGGTGGCGAAGTCGGCGTCCTTCGCCGTCTCCAGCAGGTCCAGCGCCTTGTACGCGGCCGGGACCCCGCCGTGCAGCCGCGCGTCGAGGGTCTGCCGGGCGAAGTAGAGCACGCCCGCCCACATGTCCTTGTCGACCTCGGGCCGGGTCACGGTGACCTCGCCCCGGACCACGCCGGCGGCCCATTCGAGGGACCGCTCCAGGAAGTCCGCCGGCTCCAGCAGGACGTCCGCGATGCCCATCTCGGCGGCCTGCTTCGGCTTGAGCATCTTGTTCTGCATCAGCGGGTTCTGGATGATCACCTGCGTCGCGGCCGGGATGCCGATCAGGTTCGGCAACAGCTGGGTGCCGCCCCAGCCGGGGACCAGGCCGAGCGAGACCTCGGGCAGGGCCAGCGCCGCCGCGCCACCGGAGAGCGTCCGGTAGTGGCAGTGCAGGGCCAGCTCCAGGCCGCCGCCCATCGCCGCGCCGTTGACGAAGGCGAAGGTCGGGATCTCGCTGTCCTTGAGCCGGGCGAAGACCCGGTGGCCGAGCCGGCCGATCTCCAACGCCTGCTCGCGGTCGGCGAGCTGCGGGAGGCTGGTGATGTCCGCGCCCACGCAGAAGACGTACGGCTTGCCGGTGACCGCGATGAACGCCGGGTCCGCGGCGAGGGCGGCGGTGATCGCCTCGTCCAGGCTGGTCAGGCCGCCCGGGCCGAAGCTGTTGGGCTTGGTGTGGTCGAAGCCGTTGTCGAGGGTGATCAGGGCGGCCGGCCGGTCCAGCCCCGGCACGTTCACCTGGCGCAGCAGCGCCCTGGTGACGACCTCGTTCGTAGCGGCGAGCGCGCTCACTTGTCTCCACCCTCCCAGTGCGGGTTCTCCCAGATGACCGTGCCGCCCATGCCGATGCCGATGCACATGGCGGTGACGCCGTAGCGGACCTCGGGGTGCTCGGCGAACTGCCGGGCGAGCTGGGTCATCAGCCGGACGCCCGAGGAGGCGAGCGGGTGGCCGATGGCGATCGCGCCGCCCCACGGGTTGACCCGCGGGTCGTCGTCGGCGATGCCGAAGTGGTCGAGGAAGGCGAGCACCTGCACGGCGAACGCCTCGTTCAGCTCGAACAGGCCGATGTCGTCGATGGTCAGGCCGGCGAGGCGCAGCGCCTTCTCGGTCGACGGGATCGGGCCGACGCCCATCACCTCGGGCTCGACGCCGACGAAGCCGAACGACACCAGCCGCATGGCGACCGGCAGGCCCAGCTCGCGGGCGACGTCCTCCGAGGCGAGCAGGCTGGCCGTGGCGCCGTCGTTCAGGCCGGCCGCGTTGCCCGCGGTGACCTTGCCGTGCGGGCGGAACGGGGTCTTCAGGGTGGCGAGCTTCTCCAGCGAGGTGTCCCGGGGGGCCTCGTCGACCGTGGCCATTCCCCAGGCGTTCTCCTCGTCGCGGACCGCCACCGACACGAGGTCGTCCTGGAGCTTGCCGTTGGCGTACGCCTTGGCGGTCTTCTGCTGCGAGGCGAGCGCGAACGCGTCCGTGCGCTCCTTGGTGATGTGCGGGACCCGGTCGTGCAGGTTCTCCGCGGTCGCGCCCATGACCAGCGCGGACGGGTCGACCAGCTTCTCGGCGACGATCCGCGGGTTGGGGTCGACGCCCTCGCCCATCGGGTGGCGGCCCATGTGCTCGACGCCGCCGGCGATGGCGACGTCGTAGGCGCCCATGGCGATGCCGCTGGCGACGGTGGTCACCGCGGTCATGGCGCCGGCGCACATCCGGTCGATCGCGAAGCCGGGGACGGTCTTGGGCAGGCCCGCCAGCAGGGCGGCGGTCCGGCCGATGGTCAGGCCCTGGTCGCCGATCTGGGTGGTGGCGGCGATCGCGACCTCCTCGACCCGCTCCGGCGGCAGCTGCGGGTTACGGCGCAGCAGCTCGCGGATGCAGCGGATCACCAGGTCGTCGGCGCGGGTGTTGGCGTACATCCCACCCGCCTTGCCGAACGGGGTACGGACGCCGTCGACGAAGACGACATCCCGGACTTCACGGGGCACTTGAGCCTCCTCTTCGACCACGATCCGGCCGCCGCGCCGACGGGCGGCACCACGGACGGAACGAAGGTCGCCGGCACGGGCGTGTTCCTCCGGATGCTACTTGCCAGTAACCACTGCTCGCACCCACTTCGGTGTGGCCCACCCCACACCCACAGGTCAGGGGGTCGGGGGCGGGTCGGCGAGCGCCTCGGCGAGGGCGGGCAGGAGCAGGGTGATCTGCCACTCCCGGGCGTTGAGGCCCCGGAGAGTCTCCGCGACCGTCGCCTCCGTGACCTCCTCCGGCGGCACCCAGGCCAGCCGGCGGACCGAGTCGGGGGCGATCAGGTTCTCCGGCGGCAGGTGGTGCGCGCCGGCGACGCGGACCACCACCTCCCGGCAGCGGGCCAGCCGGGCCGCCGCCACCGGGTCGCGTTCCGCCCAGCGGTGCGGCGGCGGGGGCCCCTCGACCGTCGGGGCGACCGGCAGCGCGTCGTCGGGCAACTGCCGCGCGTCGTCCAGCGCGGCCAGCCAGGTGCGGGCCAGCCGGCGCACCGAGCGGCCGCCGAAGCCGGGCAGGGTGAGCAGGGTCTTCTCGTCCTTCGGGTCCAGCTCCGCCGCCGCGACGATGGCCGAGTCCGGCAGCACCCGCCCCGGAGCGGCGTCCCGCCGGGCGGCGATCTGGTCCCGCGCGTACCAGAGGGAACGCACGCGGGCCTGGGCCCGCGCCCCGCGCACCCGGTGGATGCCGGAGGTGCGGCGCCACGGCTCGGCCCGCACCTTCGGCGGCCGGGCACCCGTGCGCACCAGCGCGGCGAACTCCTCCGCCGCCCACGCGGACTTGCCCTGGCGGGTCAACTCCTCGTCGAGCGCGTCGCGCAGGTCGACGAGCATCTCCACGTCGAGCGCGGCATAGGTCAGCCAGGACTCCGGCAGCGGGCGGCTCGACCAGTCGGCCGCCGAGTGGTGCTTCTCCAGGCTGAACCCGAGTAGCTGCTCGGTCAGCGCGGCCAGGCCGACCCGCTCGAATCCGGCCAGCCGGGCGGCCAGCTCGGTGTCGAACAGCCGGCGCGGGCGCAGGCCCACCTCGGCCAGGCAGGGCAGGTCCTGGCTGGCCGCATGGAGCACCCACTCGGCCTCGCCGATGACCGTGTCGAGGGCGCTCAGGTCGGGCAGCGGCAGCGGGTCGATCAGCGCCGTGCCGGAACCCGCCCGGCGCAGCTGCACCAGGTAGGCGCGCTGGCTGTAGCGGTAGCCCGAGGCGCGTTCGGCGTCCAGGGCGACGGGGCCCGTGCCCGCCGCGAACCGGGCCACGACCTCGTGCAGCTCGTCGGGCGTGGCCGCGGGCTGCGGTGTGCCATCGCGTGGCGCGGTCAGCGGAACGGGCCCGTCGGGGCTCGGTTCGGTCCCCGCGGCCTCCGGCTCCGGTCGGGCCGACGGCGGGTGGTGCGCATCGTTTCCCGTACGGCTTTCGGCGGGCCGACGGCGCAGGGGTGGTTCGTCGGTCACCTGACAACCCTAGTGCGCGACGCGACGCGGTGGGTGAAGCCGGTCCCGTGTGTGTCGGCCGGACGGCCGCCCGGCGTCCTCCCGACGGCCGGACATAGGGGAAGACAAAGCCCGTTGACGCAGGTACGGTCCAGCGAGCCGTTGCGCGGGTAGGGCATCATCGGTCCCGGAACGGAGCGGGGCGTCTAGGGGAGGCAAGGCGAATGACTGCTGGCTACGGGTCGGCGGACACGGGACCGGGCGACGGCGGATTCCCGCCGGGGACGGCTCGGCCCGGGCCACTGCCGCCCCGGATCGAGCCCGCCGCCTCCGCGTACCGTCCGCCGGGCGCCCCCGCGCAACCCCCGTCCCCCCGGCCCGCCTGGTCTCCACCGGCGCAGCCCGGCCAGTGGGGCGCGGCCCCCGCCAAACCGTCGGCGCCGCCCGCCGCCCCCGCCGGTGGCTGGGGGCACGGCGGAGCGTCGCCCACACCCCCCGGCCCGTCGGCGCCGCCGCCCGGGAACCCGCCGGGGCCCGCCTGGCCCCCCGCGTCCCCGTCGCTGCCGCCGCAGGCCGCCGGTCAGCCGCCCGCCCACGGTCACGGTCAGCCTCCCGCGCCTGGACAGCCGTACCCCGCCGCTCCGGCGACGAAGGGGCGCGGGCTCACCGTCACCGCTCTCGTGCTCGCCGGCCTGCTGGCCGTGGTGACGGGCCTGCAGGCATACCAGATCAACCGCCTGTCGAACCGGCTGGGCGACACCGACAGCCGGGTGGCGGCGGCGCAGGCGGCCGACAACACCCGGCTGGACGGCCTGGAGTCGCGGGCGGGGGCACTGGAGAAGCAGGCCGGCGCCGCCTTCAACCCCGAGGCCGTCGCCAGCGCCGTGCTGCCCAGCGTGTTCCGGGTCCGGGCCGGCAACTCCACGGGCACCGCGTTCGCGATCGGCAAGCCGTCCGCGGGCGGGGGCACGAACCTCTTCACCAACTACCACGTGGTGGACGCGCTCTGGCAGACCGGCGAGCGCGAGGTCTTCCTGGAGCGCACCAACCAGCGTTTCCCGGCCACCATCGTCCGGGTCGACGAGGCGAACGACGTCGCCCACCTGCGTACCAACGGCAAGTTCACCGGCCTGGTCGCCGCCCCCGCCGCGGTGAAGTCCGGGCAGCAGATCGTGGTCGTCGGCGCGCCGCTGGGCCTGGAGGACAGCGTCACCACCGGCGTGGTGAGCGCGTTCCGCGAGGCCGGCGGCGGCGAGGGCCCGGTCATCCAGTTCGACGCCCCGATCAACCCCGGCAACTCGGGCGGCCCGGTCATCAACGGCAGCAAGCAGGTCGTCGGCATCGCCACCGCCAAGGCCCGCAACGCCGAGGGCATCGGCCTCGCCGTGCCGATCAAGGTCGCCTGCAACGGTTTCAAGATCTGCTGACCCGGTCAGCGCCCAACCACCCCCGGCCCGGCGGATCACGCGCCCGGACCAGCACACGTGGAGGAAGAACGAGATGTCCCAGCCACCGACCGGGCCGGAGGGCTATCCGCCGTACCCGCCGGCCGCGCCCGGTCAGCCGCCGTCGGGCGGCACCACGTACGGCAGCCCGCGCCAGTACACGCCCGAACAGCCGGACGCCGGCCAGCAGTACGCCCCGGCCCCGCAGCAGTACGCCCCGGCGCCGCCCGCCGGTCACCCGCAGTCCGCCCCGCCGGCCGGGCCCGGCGGCTTCCCCCAGTCCGCGCCGCCGGCGTCGCCGGGCTTCCCCCAGTCCGCGCCGCCCGGCTACACCCCCGGCACCGCGTCGCCCGGCTACGGCGGCCAGGCATCCGGCGGGCCGGCCTTCGGGCAGCCGATGTCCGTGCCCCCGGCCTCCGGCCCGGCCTACGGGCAGCCGATGTCCACCCCGCCCGGCTCCGCCCCGCCCTTCGGCGCCCCCGCGCCCGGCGGCCCCCGCAAGAGCCACAAGGTGCTGATCCTGGCGGTCGTGGCCGGGCTGCTCTTCGTCCTGGGCGGGGTGATGACCGGCCTGTTCGTGACGACCAACAACGAGCTCGGCCGGACCGAGAAGAAGATGGCCAGCGAGATCAGCCAGCGCGACGGCACCATCGCGGCGAACGGCAAGGAGATCGAGAAGCTCAAGACCGACCTCCAGGCGGTCCGGGACAAGCTCGGCGACACGGAGCAGGACCTCACCGGCACCCGCAACGACCGGGACGAGCAGGCCCGGCAGAAGAAGGTCATCGCCAACTGCCTCGACAAGCTCACCACCGCGCTCGCCGCGGCGGCGAACGGCAACAAGGCGGCCTACGACAGGGCCATCCAGGGCATGGACAAGGTCTGCAACGAGGCCGAGAAGTATCTGTGAGGTGATCCGTCGCGGGGTCAGGCCGCGCCGGCGGGGCGACGCTCCGGCAGCGCGGTCACCCCGGGCGGGGGAAGCCCGGCGGTCGAGGCCAGCAGCGCGCACCAGGCCAGCAGGTGCGGGGCGAGGTCGTCGTCGACCGGCGTCCAGGAGGCGCGGATCTCGATGTCGGCGGCGGCGGGCGGCCCGGCCAGGTCACCGAAGCGCGTCGACATGGTCTGGGTGATCGTGCCGCCGATCGCCCGGTGCTCCGCGTCCTGCGCCTCCAGCGCGTCGGTCAGCCACGTCCAGCCCACCCCCGGCAGCAGCGGGTCGGCGGCCAGGTCGACCTCCAGCTCCGCCGTCACGTAGGTGACCAGCCGCAGGGTGCCCTGCCACGCCTCGTGCCCGGCCGGGTCGTGCAGCAGGATCAGCCGCCCGGAGGCCACCTCCTCGCCGTCGCGCAGGACGGTGGCGGAGAGCGCGAAGGCGTACGGGGCGAGTCGCTGCGGTGCGCCGACCTCCTCCAGCACGATCTCCGACCGGGGCGCCGCGGACCGCAGCCCGGTGACCGCGCGGGCGAAGGTCTCCGGGAGCGCGATCGGGGGGGCCATGCCGGCAGCCTATGCCGCCGGCCGCCCGCCCGCCCGAGAGGCGCGCCGATGCCGCCCGCGCCACGGCGGCGCCAGCGCGCGGGGCACCCGGCCCCCGCCGGGCCGACCCGGGTCACAAAAGGCGGCGCTGCCCGCTGTGCGTCGCGTCCCCCGTGGCACGATGGCCGCGATGACCACCACCACGACGGGCGCCGACGCCCGAGACGAAGACCCCCGCCCCGGCGGACCGGCCGACTCGGCCTTCGTCCGGGCCTGCCGGCGCCAGCCCGGTCCCCACACCCCCGTCTGGTTCATGCGCCAGGCCGGCCGGTCGCTGCCGGAGTACCGCGCGATCAGGGCCAACGTGGCGATGCTGGAGTCCTGCCGCCGCCCCGACCTGGTCACCGAGATCACCCTCCAGCCGGTCCGCCGGCACGGCGTGGACGCCGCGATCCTGTTCAGCGACATCGTGGTGCCGGTCGCCGCCGCCGGGGTGGACCTGGACATCGTGCCGGGCACCGGCCCGGTGGTCGCCGAGCCCGTACGCACCCTGGACGACGTGGAGCGGATCCGGCCGATCACCCGCGACGACGTGTCGTACGTGGACGAGGCGGTCCGGATGCTCGTCGCCGAACTGGGCGACACCCCGCTGATCGGCTTCGCCGGCGCGCCGTTCACCCTGGCCAGCTACCTGGTCGAGGGCGGCCCGTCGCGGACCCACGCGAAGACCAAGGCGATGATGTACGGCCAGCCGGAGCTGTGGCACGCGCTCTGCGGCCGGCTGGCCGAGGTGACGCTGGAGTTCCTGCGGGTCCAGGTGGCCGCCGGGGTGTCCGCGGTGCAGCTCTTCGACTCGTGGGCCGGGGCGCTGTCGGAGGCCGACTACCGCCGCTTCGTGCTGCCGCACTCGGCGGGTGTGCTGGCCGGGCTGGCCGACGCGGGCGTGCCCCGGATCCACTTCGGGGTGGGCACCGGCGAGCTGCTCGGCGCGATGGGCGAGGCCGGCGCCGACGTGGTCGGCGTCGACTGGCGTACGCCACTGGACGCGGCGACCCGGCGGATCGGCCCGGACCGGGCGGTGCAGGGCAACCTGGACCCGTGCGTGCTGTTCGCGCCGTGGCCGGTCGTCGAGACCGAGGTGCGGCGGATCCTGGAGCAGGGCCGGGCCGCCCCCGGGCACGTGTTCAACCTGGGGCACGGCGTGCTGCCGGAGACCGACCCCCACGTGCTGACCCGGGTGGTCGCCCTGGTGCACGAGCTGTCCGCCCAGTCGGCCGACCGGGGCTGAGCGGCATGCGGGGGCCGTGGCGGGTGGCGGTGGTCGGCGGCGGGATCGCCGGGCTGGCCGCCGCGCTCCGGTTGCGCGACCGGGCCCCCGTCGGGACCGAGATCACGGTGTACGAGCAGTCGGGCGCGCTGGGCGGCAAGCTGCGCACCGGCGAGGTGGCCGGCTCGGTGGTGGAGTTCGGTGCCGAGTCGTTCCTGATGCGCGACCCGGCGGGGGGCGAGTCCGCCGCGGTGGCCCTGGTGCGCCGGCTCGGGCTGGGCGAGCGGATCGTGCACCCCACGGTCGGTCAGGCCGCCCTCGTCATCGACGGCGGGCTGCGCCCGATTCCCGGCGGCACGCTGGTCGGCGTACCCGGGGACCTGGAGCGGGTGGCCACGGTCGCGCGGCCGGCGGCGGACGCCGACGTCGACGCCGGCCGCCCGCTGCTCGGCGCGGACGACGACGTCTCCGTCGGCGCGCTGGTCCGGGCCCGCTTCGGCGACGAGGTGGTCGACCGGCTGGTCGACCCGATGCTCGGCGGCGTCTACGCCGGCCGGGCCGACGACCTTTCCCTGGTCACGACCATGCCCGCGCTGGCCCGGGCCGCGCGGGTGGAGCACACCCTGGTGGGTGCGGTCCGCGCCGCGCAGGCGGCGGCGCCCCGCGCGCCGGGGGCGCCGGTCTTCGGCACCCTGGCCGGCGGGCTCAGCACCCTGGTCGATGCCGCGGCGGCGGCCAGCGGGGCGACGATCCGGCGCGGCGCGGTTGTCCGGGAGCTGACCCCGACCGGGGCCGGGTGGCGGCTGACCGTCGGCCCCACCCGCGATCCGGAGCTGGTCGACACCGACGCCGTGGTGCTGGCCGTGCCGGCCCGCCCGGCGGCCCGGCTGCTCGCCGGCTGCGTCCCGGAGGCGGCCGACGGCGTCGGCGGGCTGGACTACGCCAGCGTCGCGCTAATCACCCTGGCGCTGCCCGAGCCGAAGCTGCCGGAGCTGTCCGGCTTCCTGGTGCCGAGCACCGAGGGCCTGCTGATCAAGGCGTCGACCTTCTTCACCACCAAGTGGGGCCACCTGCGCCGCACCGACGGGCTGGCGCTGGTCCGCGCCTCGGTGGGCCGCTACGGCGAACAACGGCAGGTGCAGCGCACCGACGAGGACCTGGCCGCCACCGTGCACCGGGAACTGTCGGCGGTGCTCGGCGTGCCGCTGCCCGCACCGGTCGCTGGCCACGTGCAGCGCTGGGGCGGGTCGCTGCCGCAGTACACCCCCGGTCACGCCGACCGGGTTGCCGCCGCGCGGGCGGCCCTGCGGGCGAGCCACCCGACGCTGGTCCTGGCCGGCGCCGGGTACGACGGGGTCGGCATCCCCATCTGCGTCCGCTCCGGCGAGACGGCGGCCGAGGAGATCATCACAGCACTGGGAGGATCGGGGACATGACCGAGCAGACCAACGCGGCCCGGCTGCGGGAACTCAACGACAGCATCCGCTACACGATGTGGTCGGTGTACCGGGCCACCAGCCCGCTGCCGTCGTTGCGCGAGAACGTCACCGGCGAGGTCGAGGCCCTCTTCGCGGAGCTGGCCGGCAAGGACGTGGTGGTCCGCGGCACGTACGACGTCTCGGGGCTGCGCGCCGACGCCGACCTGATGATCTGGTGGCACTCCGCCTCAAGCGACGACCTCCAGGACGCGTACCTGCGGTTCCGCCGCACCACGCTCGGCCGGGCGCTCACGCCGGTGTGGTCGCAGATGGCCCTGCACCGGCCGGCGGAGTTCAACAAGAGCCACATCCCGGCGTTCCTCGCCGGCGAGGAGGCGCGCTCCTACATCTGCGTCTACCCGTTCGTCCGCTCCTACGAGTGGTACCTGCTGCCGGACGCCGAGCGGCGCGAGCTGCTCGCCGAGCACGGCAAGATGGCCCGCGGCTACCCGGACGTGCGGGCCAACACGGTCGCCTCGTTCGCGCTCGGCGACTACGAGTGGATGCTCGCCTTCGAGGCCGACGAGCTGCACCGCATCGTCGACCTGATGCGTGACCTGCGGGGCTCGGGTGCCCGCCGGCACGTCCGCGAGGAGATCCCGTTCTACACCGGTCGCCGCCGCTCGGTCGCGGACATCGTCAACGGCCTCGTCTGACACGCGGCCGCCCGTCGCGCGGGCCGGCCGGGGTCGCGTCCCGGAGGGATGGGGACGCGGCCCCGGCCGGGGCTCCGGTGCGGGTCAGACGACGGTCGTGCAGGTGGGCGTCGGCGTGCTGTTGGTGCCGGACCACGAGCCCAGGAAGCCGAACGTGGTGCTCGCCCCGGGGGCCAACGACCCGTTGTGGCCCGCGTTGCGGGCGACGATCCGGGTGCCGCTGGTGGTCACGGTCGCGTTCCAGGCCGACGTGACCTGCTGGCCGTCGGCGTAGGTCCAGGTCACGGACCAACCCTTGACGGCCCCGCCGCCGGCGGTCACCGTCACCTCACCCTGGAAGCCTCCGCCCCACTGCCCGGTGACCCGGTAGGTGGCGGTGCAGGCCCCGGCCGGCGGCGGGGTCGTCGGGGGCGGGGTGGTGGGCGGGGGAGTGGTCGGCGGCGGCGTGGTGGGCGGCGGAGTGGTCGGCGGCGGCGTCGTCGGCGGGGGGTTGGTCGGCCCGCCGGAGAAGTCGACGTCGCTGCACAGGTAGTACGACTGGTCCAGGTGGCTGGCCTGCCAGATGGTGTAGACGACGTGCCGTCCGGTCCGCCCCGGCGCGGTCGCCGGGATCTCGATCGACACACCGGTGGGCTCCGGCTTCCACCCCGACGCCGGGGTGTTGCCGATCTGGCCGGCCAGTTCCAGGTCGTCCCAGCCCAGCGGCTCGGTGAGCGCGTCGAAGCCCTGCTTGGTCACGTACACCCGGATGTAGTCGGCGCCGTGACTGGCCTGGTCGTACAGGCGGACCCGGAAGTTGCTGGAGACCGGGGCGGTCTTCCAGGCGCCGACCGTGTCGAGGGCGTTGTACCGGCCGCCCTCGGTCCGGCCGCCCGAGCAGAGTTGGCCGTTGGGGATGGCGGCCTGGTGGTTGCCGGCGACGCCCTCGCGGAACAGGCCGTTCCAGTTCCACATGGCGTTCGGATTGGCCTGCCAGGCCTGCCAGCACATCGGATCCTCGGTGGCCATCCGGGGATTCTGGAAGTCGCTGCCCCAGCGCTGCCAGCAGCCGTAGTTGCGTGACGCCGGGTCCACCACGGAGCCGTGCGCCGACACGGGATTGGCCAGTGCGGTGGTCAGCAGCAGCACGGCGGTCGCCGCGACGGCCAGCAGCCACGCCAGGCGGGACGATCGAAGTTGAGTGGACATGGAGCCCCCGGGGGGAGAGGTCGGACGACGACGCCCGGACGGCGCGGGAGTTGCCCCTCCCGTGCGCGCTTGCGTGGCTTCCGCGACGGCTCTGCCCGGAGGCTGTCACATCTATTGGCTTCGGTCAATGCCTTCGCGGCGCATCGGGGTGTGCGGGATGCCGTCCTCGACGTACCCGGGGCCGCTGACGGCGAAGCCGTGACGGGCGTAGAGGCCGACCAGGTGGGACTGGGCCTCCAGCGCGCAGGGGCGGTCGCCGACCAGCTCCAGCGCCGCGACCATCAGCCGGCCCGCGTGTCCACTGCCGCGGGCTTCCGGGGCCACCACCACCCGCCCGATCCGTGCCACGCCGCCCGGGTCGGCGAGGATCCGCAGGTACGCCAGGGGCGTGCCGCCGTCGTCGAGCCAGAGGTGCCGGGTGCCCGGCTCGACGTCGCGCCCGTCGAGTTCCGGGTAGGGGCACGCCTGCTCCACCACGAACACGTCGATGCGGAGCCGGAGCAGGTCGTGGAAGGTGCGGGCGTCGAGTTCGGCGAACGAGGCGATCCTCGTCACGGGGGTCTGCGGCACCCCGCGATGGTAGGCCGCGTCCGCCGGTCGTCGCCCCGGCCGTCGTCCGATCCGGTCCCGCGCTCAGGCGGGGCGGGCGCCGACCGCGTCGCGGATCTCGGCGCCCCGGGAGCCCTCCTCCGCGCGGGCGCAGTGCGCGCAGCAGAAGAACCGGCCGGACACCTCCACCCCGTGCCCGACGATCTTGACCTCGCAGTGCTCGCAGATCGGCGCCAGCTTGTGCGCGGCGCACTCGAAGCAGTCGAAGGTGTGCACGTCGCCGCTGACGGTCCGCACCTCGAACGCCATCCAGTAGTCGTTACCGCAGACCTCGCACGTCGCCACGACAGAACCCCCCGAACGCCGACACGGTTTCCCCGAGCGTGCGGCAGCCGAACCGTGCCGGGCGGGCGGAACGGCCCGGGTCACTCCGGGGTGGCGGCGTGTCGCCCCCGGCGTGTCGGGCGTTGTACCGGGTGACCGCGCACGACCCCGGAGGAACACGACATGATCAAGCGAAACAAGCTCTTCGGCAACCAGGTACGGGTCACCTTCAGCCTGCCCCGTGACACCCCGCCCGGCCCGGTCAGCGTGGTCGGCTCCTTCAACGGCTGGGAGCCGGGGCGCCACGAACTCCTTCCGCGCCGCGACGGCACCCGGACGGTCACCGTGCGGCTCGGCCCGGGAGAGTACCGCTTCCGTTACCTCGCCACCGGCGGCGTGTGGCTGGACGACGAGTCGGCCGACCGGGTGGACGAACGGGGCAGCCTGCTGCTGCTCTGACCGTGACGCTGCGTGCTCGGGGCGGCCGACGCCTTTATTGACATGAGTCTTTACTGTTAACAAGCTTTAATTTATGTTGGAGGGCACCTCACCAGGCCGAAGCCCGAAGGAGCTGCCACCATGCGCCGAAGAATCACGATCCCGCTCGTGGCGACGGGTGCCGTCGTCTCCGCACTGGCCGTCGCCGCGCCCGCCCAGGCCCACGGCTACGTCTCCGGCCCGCCGAGCCGCCAGGCGCTCTGCGCGCAGGGGCGGGTCCCCGACTGTGGGCAGATCAAGTACGAGCCGCAGAGCGTCGAGGGGCCGAAGGGGCTGCGCACCTGCCACGCGGGGATCGCCCAGTTCGCCGTGCTGAACGACGACAGCCGGGGCTGGCCCGCCACCTCGGTCGGCAGCTCCGTCACCTTCACCTGGACCAACACCGCCCGGCACGCCACCAGCAACTGGGAGTACTTCATCGGCGGCACCCGGGTGGCCGTCTTCAGTGGCGGCGGGCAGCAGCCCGGCGCCACCGTCTCGCACACCGTCAACCTGGGCGGCTACCCGGGGCGGCAGAAGGTCCTCGCCGTGTGGAACATCGCGGACACGGCGAACGCCTTCTACTCCTGCGTGGACCTCCAGGTCGGCGGGGGCGGCAACCCGTCGCCCACGCCGAGCCCGACGCCGCCGGCCCCGTCGCCCACGCCGACCCCCACCGCCGCCCCGACCACCCCGCCCGCGCCGGGCGGCAGCTGGACGGCGGGCCGGGCGTACCAGGTCGGTGACCAGGTCACCTACGGCGGGCTGACGTACCGCTGCCGGCAGGCGCACACCGCGCTCCCCGGCTGGGAACCGCCGCACGTGCCGGCTCTCTGGAGCCAGGTCTGACCGGACGGGTGCGGCCCGCCTGCCGGCGTCCGCCGCGCCCGTCACCCCTTCGCGGATGGGAGTACGCCATGCGACGGCTGCCCACGGTCGTCCTGCTCACCGCACTGCTGCTGGTCCCCGCCTGCGCCGCGCGGACCGCCCCCGCGCCGCCGGGGACGGCGGCGACCGCCGGGACCGAGATGAACGGCCTCGACGTGGTCTTCCTGGCCACACTGGCGGCGCACACCGAACAGACCCTGGAGATGGTGCGGCTCAGCCGCGACCGGCTGATCGACCGGGAGCTGCGTACGCTGGTCGCCGCCATCGAGGTCACCGAGACCGACGAGCTCGCCACGATGCGCGGCTGGCTGCGCGACGCCGGGCCGGCCGCCGCCGAGGCCGCCCGCCGGCACGACCACGGAGACCACGGCACCGCCGCCGAGGACATGGCCCGCCTGCGGACCGCCCCGGACGAGCAGGTCGACCGCGTCCTGCTCGACCTGCTCTCCCCGCACCAGGACGCGGCGGCCGACCTGGCCCGGGCCCACCAGACGGTCGGCGCCGACCCGCGGGTACGCGACTTCGCCCGGCGCGTCGAGCAGTCCCGTACGGCCGAGGTCTCGCTGATGGCCGGCCTGACGCCGGCCCGGCGGGCCTGACCCCCGGGCGCGCCGCCGCCGGCCCGCGACCCGGCGGCCGGTCCCCGGCCCCGCCGCCGGCGGACGGCTCAGGCGTCGGCGCGCGGCTCCAGCCGGATGGAGACGGAGTTGACGCAGTGCCGGGTGTCCTTCGGGGTGAAGCCCTCGCCCCGGAAGACGTGCCCGAGGTGGCTGTCGCACCGGGCGCAGCGGATCTCGGTGCGGGCCATGCCGAGGCTGCGATCCTCGATCTCCTTGACCGCGCCGGGGATCGCGTCGTCGAAGCTGGGCCACCCGCAGTGCGAGTCGAACTTCGTGTCGCTGGGGTAGAGCTGCGCGCCGCAGGCCCGGCAGTGGTAGGTCCCCGGCGTCTTCGTGTCGACGTACTCGCCGGTCCACGGGCGCTCGGTGCCGGCCTCCCGCAGCACCCGGAACTCCTCCGGGCTGAGCCGGACCCGCCACTCTTCCTCGGTACGGGGCAGTTCACTCTCCACGGTCATGCCTCCAGAGCCACTCACAGATTCGGATGAAAGTACCCGCACTGAACAGGAACAGGCCCCGCGGCCTGGGAATTCCGGTGCGGCGGGTGCGGCCGTCAGTAAGTGCCGGGGTCCGACGTCCAGGAGGCGGACCGGCTCAGCGTGCGGGAACGACCGTACTCGGCGAGGGCGTGAAAAGCGGCCTTGGGCGTCCATGAGCCGTCCGGCAGCACCCGCACGATCCCACGTGCGGCCAGGTCGTAGTCGTGCTCGGGGTCGCCGGTGGTCGGTAGGTGCCGGTTCGCGAAGGTGTACACGAAGGCCGCCTCCACCCCGCCGGCCTCGTAGTCGCGCAGCAGGTCGACGACGTAGCGCGCCTGGCCCTCCTCGTCGCGCTCCAGCTCCGCGGTCAGCTTCACGGCACGACCGTGCTCGTCGTACGTCACCGGTTCCGCCCCGCCGGCCACGTCGGCCGCGCCGCGGAACGTGCAACAGCCGAATTCGGTCGCGGCGTACGGCTTGCCTCGACCCACCGCCGCCGCCAGGGTCCAGGGGAACGCCGCGGAGTTGGTCGCGTCGCGGTAGCCGGCGTCGCTGGCGATGATGTCGAACGGCGTCCAGTCGACGTCCTCGAGCGGGATCGAGGCGTATCCGACGAGACCACCGAACCGCTCGCGCACCGCGGGTACCGCTTCGGCGAGGAAGTCGCGCACCGCGGCCCGGGCGGCCGGGACCGCCTCCCGCATCCGCATCGGATCGGTGAACAGCGCCATCCGCTCCTGCAGGTCACGGCCGGGCAGGAAACCGTCGGTGAACATCGAGATCTCGGAACCGGTGAGATACACGACCGAGGCGCCGCCGCGCCGCAGCCGTTCGGCCCGCTCGGCGCCGTCGAGCACGAACGCCATGAGCCCGTCGCGGTCGAGGCCGTTGGTGAAGGGGCAGTACCACACCTCGAGCCCGATCTCGGCCGCGAGCCGCGCGGTCAGCTCCAGCCGGTCCTGGACACCGCCGGTGACGCGGACCGCGTCGCAGTGCAACTCGTCGCGGATGACCCGCAGGTCGCTCCGGACGGTCTCGGGGTCGAACGGCTCGTGGGTGGTGGATCCGGCGCTCACGAAGCCGGTGTCGTAGTTCATGCCGAAGACGCGCATCGAGAGTTCCTCTCCCTATTACGGTACGCCGCGTACCCTATAAGGTACGTCCAGTACCCTGCAAGCCATGGGCACGAGGCGTCGGGGCGAGGAGCTGGAACAGGCGATCCTGCAGGCCGCGGCGGCCGAACTGCGGGAGTCCGGGTATGCGGGGATGACGATGGACCGGGTCGCCGCCCGCGCCGGGACCAACAAGAATGCGATCTACCGCCGATGGCCGCGTCGGGCGGCCCTGGGCATCGCGGCGTATCGCCAGCTGTCCGACGCCGCCATGCCGAACCCCGACACGGGCACCCTGCGAGGCGACGCACTCGAGATGCTCCGACAGGCCAACGAGACGTGGTCGTCGCCGCACGGAGCGGTCCTGCGCGGTCTGCTCGCCGCCGCGGCCGACGACCCGGAGCTGCTCACCCTCATGCGCGAACGGTCCGGCGCGGACACCATGGACCGCGCGTGGCTCGGGATGCTCGAACGGGCCGCGGCCCGGGGCGAGGCACCGGCGGCGGCCGTCCATCACCGGGTGGCGACGACACCGATGATGCTGCTACGCGCCGAGTACGCGATGCGCGGCATCCCCTCGGTCCCCGACGAAGTGCTGGTCGAGATCGTGGACGAGGTGTTCCTGCCCCTGGTGCGCGGTCGCGGCTGACACGGCACCGACCGGATCGTCGGCCCGGCGACGGAGGGACCGGATGTCGCCAGGGTCGACCGGTACTCGGCACACGCTGGGACCTGGCGGGGAAGCGTCGGTGACCTTTTCGGGCGGGACTCACCCGCCAACGGTGCGCCGGACGTCGGGGGTGTGGCATATGGTCGCGCAATGGGTGGCACGAAGGCCGCGGCCGAACAGATCGAAGTGGCCGGGCGCGACGTCCGGCTGACCAGCCCCGACCGGGTGATCTTCCCGCAGCGCGGCTTCACCAAGGCCGACGTCTTCCACTACTACCTCGCGGTGGGCGACGGCATCATGCGCGCCCTGCGCGACCGTCCCACCACGTTGCAGCGCTTCCCCGAGGGCGTCGAGGGGGAGGCGTTCTTCCAGAAGCGGGTGCCCACCCGGGGCGTGCCGCCGTGGGTGCAGACGGCGACCATCAGCTTCCCGAGCGGTCGCAGCGCGGCAGAGCTCTGCCCGGCCGACCTCGCCCACGTGGCGTGGGCCGCCCAGATGGGCACCATCGTCTTCCACCCGTGGCCGGTGCGCGCCGCCGACGTCGACCGCCCCGACGAGCTGCGCGTCGACCTCGACCCACAGCCCGGCACCGACTTCGCCGACGCGGCCGCTGCCGCCGCCGAGCTGCGCGGGCTGCTCGACGAGCTGGGCGTCACCGGCTGGCCGAAGACCTCCGGCGGCCGTGGCGTGCACGTCTACCTGCGGATCGCGCCACGCTGGACGTTCACCGAGGTGCGCCGGGCCACCATCGCGCTGGCCCGCGAGCTTGAGCGGCGCCGGCCGGAGCTGGTGACCACCGCCTGGTGGAAGGAGCAGCGGGGCGAGCGCGTCTTCGTCGACTACAACCAGATGGCCCGCGACCGCACGATCGCCTGCGCGTACTCGCTGCGGGCCAACGCCCGGGCCACCGTGTCCACCCCGGTCACCTGGGACGAGCTGCCCGACGTCGACCCGGACGACTTCGACCTGCGTACCGTCCCGGCCCGGCTGGCCGAGCGCGGCGACCCGCACGCCGGCATCGACGACACCGCCTGGGACATCACCCCGCTGCTGCAGTGGGCAGACCGGGACGCCGCCGCCGACCAGGGCGACATGCCCTACCCGCCGGACCACCCGAAGATGCCCGGCGAGCCGAAGCGCGTGCAGCCCTCCAAGGACCGCGACCGCCCCCGCTGACCCGCTGACCCGACGTGACCGGTCACGCCCCGCTGACGGTCGCCCCGACTTCACCGTCGCGCCCCCGGCGCGGCCTGCCTCAGCCCTGGCCCCCGTACGCCTCGACGGCCTCCTTGGCCGAGCGCAGGTCGGCCCCCGTCGCCTTCCGGTACGCGGCGATCGCCTTGATCTTGTCGCCCCGGGCCAGGTGCTGCCGCACCTCCGGCGGCACGGGCGAGGTGTCCACCACGCCCAGGTGCTCCGTCACCAGCCGGAGCCGGCGCTCGATCTCGGCGAGGCGGTACGCGGTCCGCGCCTGCTCGGCCCTGCCCGGCAACTGGGCGACGAGCAGGGCGACGACGGCCGCCAGCAGGACGGTGAGGGCGATCTCCATCCGGTGATGGAAGCACATCGGCGCCAACCGGCCACCGCCGCCCGCGTCGGCGGCCCGACACCCTCGATAACGATCAAGTAACGGGCGCGAACCTTTCCCGGCCCGTCGCCGCTCTCCCTGATCGTCGGCCCGACCCCGGGCCAGGGGAGGGCGTCGGATGAAGCTGGTGTGGAGGCGGGCCCGCGAGGCGCGCGGGTTGCTGCTCGCCGCAGTGGTCGCGGCCCTGGTGGCGGTCGCATTGGTCACCGGGCTGTCCGACTACAACCGGCGGGCCGTCGAGGCGGGCCAGCGCGCCCTGCTCGGCGGGGCGTCGTTCGAGGAGCGCAGCGTCCTGGTGGGCGGTACGAGCGGCCGGGACGCGGCCGAGTTCGCCACCCGCGACCGGGCGATCCGCGACGGGTTCGCCGCCCGCCTCGGCGGCACACCGGTCACCGTCGACGCCGCCCGGTACGGCGGTGGTCGCGAGCTGATCGGCGACCTCGGCCCCGTGGCGCGCGACGGCGACGACCCGGTCTTCGCCACCCTGGCGACCCTCGACGACCTGCCCGGCCGGGCCGAGTTGACCAGCGGCGCCTGGCCCACCCCGGGAGCCTCGCCGTTGCAGGTCACGCTGCCGGAGAAGGTCGCCGCCGGGCTCGGGATGACCATCGGCGACCAGGTGCCGATGCTGGACCGCCGCTCCGACGAGGCCAGCCGGGTGGTGCTCGTCGGGACCTGGCAGCCCCGCGATCCGACCGAGGCGTACTGGCGGTTGGCGCCCGGGACCGGCACCGGCGGCGTCGCGGACGCCGACACCTCGTACGGGCCGTTCGTGCTCGACCCGGCGGACTTCGTCGCCACCTACCCGGGCTCGGTGTCGGCGTCCTGGGTCGTCGAGCCGGACCTCGCGGCGGCGGCCGGCGCGGGCCGGCTGCCCGACGTCCGGCAGGCGCTGACCGTGGCCCTCGCCGAGGTGCCCGAGGCCGCCGGGCTCGGCTCGTCCGGTCAGACCGTCACGGCGATCGACCGGCTCCTCGACCGGGTCACCCGGGCCGACCTGGTGGGTCGCTCCTCGCTGGCCACCCCGCTGCTGCTGATCGTCGTCCTCGGCGGGTACGCGCTGGTGCTGGTCGCCGCGCTGCTGCACGAGGACCGGCGCAGCCAGACCGCCCTGCTCCGGGCCCGGGGCGCCGCGCGGCGGCAACTGGCCGGCCTGGCGGCCCGGGAGGCGGCCCTGGTCGTCCTGCCCGCCGGCGTGCTGGGACCCCTGATCGCCGGCGAGGCGTTGCGGCACGTGGGCACCGGCGGCACCGCCCCGCTGACGCTCTCCTCCGGCGACACCACGCTGGTCTGGGCCGCCGCGGCCGCCACCGCCGCCGGCTGCCTGGTCGCGATGGTCGTTCCGACGTTGCGGGGGGCCGGCACGTACGTCGCCGACATGGCGGCCCGGTCCCGTCCCACCCGCGCCGCCAGCGTCCAACGGGCCAGCCTCGACCTGGTGCTGGTCGGCTTCGCGGTGCTGGCCTGGACCCAGCTGCGGCAGTACTCGTCGCCGGTCGCCGGGGCGGCCGGCCGGCTCGGGGTGGACCCGCTGCTGGTCGCCGCGCCGACGCTGGGCGTGCTGGCCGGCGCGGTCGTGGCGCTGCGACTGCTGCCGCCCGCGACCCGCTTCGCCGAGCGGTTCGTCGACCGCAGGCCGTGGACGGCGACCATGTTCGGCATGTGGCAGGCGGGGCGGCGCCCGCACGCCGGCCCGGTGCTGCTGCTCGCCCTCGCCGTCGGCGGCAGCACCCTGGCCTGGTCGCTGGTGACCACGGGCGAGCTGTCGCAGGCCGACCAGGCCGACCACACCGTCGGCGCCGACCTTCGGGTCGTCGAGCGCACCGGCGCGGCACCCGACGACCGGGCCGGTCAGCTCGCCGCGCTGCCCGGCGTCGGCGGGGCGCTGCCGGCCTGGCGCGACGAGATCCGCCTCGGCCGTGCCGACCTGCCGACGACGGTGGTGAGCCTCGACGCCGCGGCCGCGGCCGACGTGCTGCGCCTCAACGAGCGGCTGGCCGACGAGCCGATGCCGACGCTGCTCGACCGGCTGACCCGGGCGCGCGCCGCACCGGCCGGCCTGGAGCTGCCCGCCGGGACCCGGTCGCTCACCGGCACGGTACGCACGCCCGTGCGCGACGCCGTCACGCCGCACCGGGTCGGCCTGTGGGTGCTGCTGACCCGGGCGGACGGGCTGGCCTTCCGGATCCCGGCGGGCGACACCGGCAGCGACGGCCGGCCCGCGCCGTTCACCGTCGCCGTCCCCGCCGGGGAGGGCCCCGTGCGGCTGTCCGGCTTCGAGGTCGACGGCGGGAGCGCGCGTGGGCAGGCGTACCGCGTGGAGGTGTCGGACCTGCGACTGGTCGGCGCCGACGGCGCGGCCCGACCGGCGTCGCTGCCCGGCGGCTGGTCCGCCGTCGACGGCCAGGGCAAACCGGTCGGCGCGAGGGTCACGGCCACCGGCCTGAGCGCCGACTGGGCGGTCGAGTACCGGGCGGGCGGCCGGTTCGCCTACCAGCCGCCGAGCCGTTTCGCCGTGGTGCCGGCCGACGAGAACCGGCCGGTACCCGCGCTGATGACCCCGGCCGTACGCGACGCGTTGAGCCTGGAGGTCGGTGAGACGGTCGACCTCGTGCTGTCCGGCGCGACGGTGCCGGTGACGCTCGTCGGCGAGCTGGACGAGGTGCCCTCCACGGCCGGCGAGGGCGTGCTGCTGGACCTGCCGGCGGCGGCGGAGTGGCTGATCCGGGACCGGGGCGGCGTCCGGCCGGTCGCCGAGTGGTGGCTGGGCACCGACGGCGGCGGCCACGCCGAGGCGGCCCGCGCGGCGGCCGGGCTGACCGGCACCACGCTGCTCGACCGGCGGGCGGTGGCCGAGCGGGCCGCCGACGACCCGTACTGGCAGGGGGCCCGCACGGGGCTGCTGGCCGCCGCGCTCGGCTCGGTGCTGCTGGCCCTGGTCGGCCTGATCGTCGACGTCTGGGCGACCGCCCGGCACCGGTTGGGGGAGTTCGCCGTGCTGCACACACTCGGTGCCAGCCCCCGGTTGCTGGCCCGGGCGTTGCTGGCCGAGCAGACCTTCCTGGCCGGGATCGGCGTCGGCGTCGGCCTGCTGCTGGGCGCCGCGGTCGGCGCGACCATGGCCCCGCTGGTCATCCTCACGCCGTCCGCCGGGCGGCCGGTGCCGGAGGCCGCCTTCGTGCTGCCCTGGCTGCCCATCGGTCTGACCGCGCTCGGCCTGCTGCTGGCGGCACTCGCCTTCAGCGCGTTCATCGCCCTCGGCATCCGGCAGCGGGTGGCCGTGGCGCAGCTGCGGATCGGGGGAGACCGGTGACCGGGTGGAACGTAGGGACGAGCGGGATCGGAGCCGGGGCGTGGTGAGCATCGGGGCGGTCGTCCGCCGGGTAGGGGCGTACGGCGGGCAGTTCCTGCTGCTCGCCGCGCTGGCGCTGGTCGCCACGCTGATCATCAGCGGGGTGCCGAGGATCGTCAACGGGCACGCCGAGAAGGGTCTGCGGGCGCACCTGGGCACCGTGCCGGCGCAGCAGCGGGACGTGACGTACTCGACCGGTCCGCTCGTCCCGACGAATGAGGGCGGCTCCCCGGTGGCCACCCGCCAGGGCGACCTGGCGACGCTGGAGGCCGGGATGCCGCCGGTCGTACGCCGGATGGTCGAACGGCGGTGGTTCACCGCGGAGACCAGGCCCAGCCGGGTGGTCGGCCCGGACCTGGCGGCGAAGAACCTCCTGGTCGACCTCGGCCTGCGGGCCGTGCCCGGCACCGAGGAGGCCGGCACGCTGGTCGAGGGGCGCTGGCCGGCCGACGCGCCGAAGGGCGGGCCGGTGCAGGTGGCGCTGGCCGCCGACGTGGCTCGCCAGCTGAACCTGCGGGTCGGCAGCCGGCTCACCCTCGCCGCGCCGGGACCCGTCTCACCCGCTGCCCCGCTCCGCGCCCCGGTCGACGTGGTCGGTCTCTTCGCGCCCCGCGACGACACCGACGGGTTCTGGGACGGCCTGCCGCCGTTGCTGCGGGTGGGCGAGCCGCCCTCGGACGGCGATCCCTTCATCGCCGTGGGGGTCGTCGACGCCGCCGCGTTGAATCGTCAGGCCGTCGCAGGCTGGCCGCTGACGTACAACTGGCGCTACCGCATGGGTGCCGACGGCATCGACGTCCGCGAGCTGGACCAGGTGATCGACGGCCTGCAGCAGCTGACCCGGGAGTCGGCCGGCCGCAACGTCGTCCAGGGGCTGGACATTCCGCTGCGGCAGTTCTCCGCCGAGGTGGACAGCGCCCGGACGGTGCTCGGGGTGATCGCCGCGGGCGTACTGGCCACGCTGGCGGGGCTCGTCGTGCTGGCCGCCGGGCTGCTCGTGCGCCGACGCCGGGCGGAGTTCGCCCTGCTGCGCGCCCGGGGCGGGGCGAGGACCACGAGCGCCGGCCGCAGCCTGGCCGAGGCACTGCTGGTGGTGCCGCCCGCCGGAGCGCTCGGCTGGCTGGTCGGCAGTCTCGCCCCCGGGACACCGGGGGAGACGTGGTGGCTCGCCGTCGCCGCGACCGTCCTGGTGGCGGCGACGCTGCCGGTGGCCACCCTCGCCGCGTCCACCGGCGGCGCCGGGCGACGCGACCTCGTCCGGTCGCGCCCCGGCGTGCGTCGGCTCACCATGGAGGCGGGACTGCTGGTCCTCGCGGGTCTCGCGGTCGTGCTGCTGCGCCGCCGCGGCCTCACCCCGGGGGAGGTCGACCCGCTGCTGGTCTCGGTCCCGGTGCTGCTGGCCGTCGCCGCGGCGGTGGTCGCGATGCGGGCGTACCCGTGGCCGCTGCGGCTGGTCAGTCGGCTCGCGGCCCGGGCCCGGGGCAGCGTGGCCTTCCTGGGCACCGCCCGGGCCGGCCGGTCGGTCGTCGCCGTGCCGCTGGTGGTCGTCGTGCTGGCCATCGCGACCGCGGCGTTCTGCGCGGTGACCGCCGCCGGGATCGAGGCGAGCCGGGACCGGGCCGCCAGCCGGGTGGTCCCGACCGACGCCCTGATCCTGGGGGACCGGATCGCCCCCGACACGGGCGTCGAGCTGGAGCGGCTGCCAGGGGTCCGGGCCGCGAGCCCGGTGCTGTACGAGGCGGGCCAGCGCCTCGCGAAGGACGCGGTCGGCACCGACACCCGGCTCGGCGGGGTGACCGTGCTCATGGTCGACGGTCCCGCCCTGGCGCGGATGGTCGAGCAGGCCGACGTCGACGTGTCGGTGCCCATGGCGCTGCTCGCCCCCGCCGGGGGAGCCGGTCCGCTGCCCGCGGTGGTCTCCCCGACGGTCGCCGCCGAGTTGGCCGGCGCCGGCCTGGCCGGCTCCGCCTTCGTCGGCGCCCAGGGCCAGCGCTACGAGTTCCGGGTCGCCGGGCAGGTGGAGAGCTTCCCGCTGCTGCGCGCGGACAGCAGCCGCTTCGTGCTCCTGCCCTGGCAGTCCCTGCCCCGCCGCGACTACGCCGCCGTGCCGACCGGCTTCCTGGTGACCGGCGACGACCTGGACGCCGACGTCCTGCGCCGGGTCGGCGACGCGGGGCAGTCCCGCTTCCAGACCGGCGGGACGGTGGTTGGCCGGGAGCCCCCGCGCGGCGTGGAGGTGTTGACCTTCGCGGACATCCGTCGCCAGGTGGGCGAGGGCGGCGCGAACGGGGTGCTCGCCTTCGGCTTCGCCGCCGGCGCGGCCGGCGGGACGGCGCTGGGCCTGCTCGCGATCGCCTTCACGGTGCTCGCCGGCGCCCGCGAGCGCGGCCAGGTGCTGTCCCGGCTGCGCACCCTCGGCCTGTCCCGACGCCAGTGGCGCGGGCTGCTGCTGGTGGAACTGGCTCCGCTGGTGGGCGTCTCGGTGGTGACCGGTGCGCTGGTCGGCACGGCCCTGCCGCTGCTGCTGACGCCGGTGCTCGGCCTGTCCGCCTTCACCGACGGCGTCGAGGTCCGGGTGGCGTTCGAGCCCGGCCTGCTGGTCGCCGTCGTCGCGCTCGGGGCCCTCGCCCTCGGCTTCGCGGTCGCCGTCGAGGCCCTGAACAACCGCCGGATGCGCCTCGGTGAGGTGCTCCGGCTCGGAGAGGAGAACTGACAATGACGGCTACCGCGGAGACCACCGCCGTGCCGGACCTGGCCGCCCTGCAACAGCGGGCCGCCGAGCGTGCGGCGCAGCGGGCCGGCGGCCGGGACCGGTTGCGTGGGCACATCGTCTGCGACGGACTGGTCCGGATCTTCAAGACCGAGGGGATGGAGGTGGTCGCCCTGCAGGGGCTCGACCTGGTCATCGACCGGGGTGAGCTGGTGGCGATCGTGGGCGCCTCCGGGTCCGGCAAGTCGACGCTGCTGAACATCCTCTCCGGGCTCGACACCCCGACCGCCGGCATCGCCCGCGTCGGGGAGTACGACCTGCTCAACCTCTCCGCCGGGCGGCGGCTGAGCTACCGGCGGAAGATGGTCGGGTTCGTCTGGCAGCAGACCGGCCGCAACCTGCTGCCGTACCTGTCGGCGCTGGAGAACGTCGAGCTGCCGATGCGCCTCGCCGGGCGGCGGGGTGGCCGGCGGGCCCGCCGCGAACGGGCCCGGGAGCTGTTGGACATGGTCGGGGTGGCTCACTGCGCCGACCGGCGGCCCGGGCAGCTCAGCGGTGGCGAGCAGCAGCGCTGCGCGGTGGCGGTGGCGGTGGCCAACGATCCCGAGGTGCTCTTCGCCGACGAGCCGACCGGTGAGCTGGACGAGGCGACCGGGGCCGACGTCTTCGGGGCGCTGCGCACCATCAACGCGGAGCTGGGCGTCACCATCGTGGTGGTCACCCACGACCACGCCGTCGCCACCCAGGTCCGCCGCACCGTCGCGATCCGCGACGGCCGGACCGCCTCGGAGGTACGCCGGACCGCGCGGATCGGCGCGGACGGCAGCACCGAACTGGTCAGCGAGGAGTACGCCGTGCTCGACCGCAGCGGCCGGTTGCAGCTGCCGGCACCGTTCGTGGACGCGTTGTCGCTGCGCGACCGGGTGCGGCTCAACCTGGAACCGGACCACGTGGAGGTGCGCCCGGGCGACCGGCCGCAGGACGAGCGGGAGGCGAAGCAGTGAGCGAGCGGGACGCGGCACGGGCCGGACGGCAGGCCGGGGCGGAGGTCGCCGACGTCGCGCTGGTGGGCGCGGGGAGCACCGACGGAGCGGCGGTCGGCGCCACGGTCGTCGACGAGGTGGTCCGGGTCGAGGGGGTCAACCGCACGTTCGGCCGCGGCGAGCACGCCGTGCACGCCGTACGGGACGTCTCGTTCTCGGCCGGGCGGGGCGAACTGGTCGCCGTGCGGGGCCGCTCCGGGGCGGGCAAGACGACCCTGCTGAACCTGGTCGGTGGGCTGGACCGGCCCGACTCGGGCCGGGTGGTGGTCGCCGGGCACGACGTCACCGGCGCCGGGGAGAAGGAGCTGCTGGAGTTGCGCCGCGGCACCGTCGGCTTCGTGTTCCAGACCTTCGGGCTGGTGCCGATCCTCTCCGCCGCCGAGAACGTCGGCGTACCGCTGCGGCTGGCGCGGGTCCCGGCGGCCGAGCGGGAGGAACGGGTGGCGGTGCTGCTGGAGCTGGTGGGCCTCGGCGGCCACGCGGGCCAGCGGCCGTACGAGCTCTCGGGCGGGCAGCAGCAGCGGGTGGCGGTGGCGCGGGCCCTGGCCAACGAGCCCGACCTGCTGATCGCCGACGAACCCACGGGTCAACTCGACTCCGAGACCGGCCGGTCGATCATGGACCTGCTCCGGGCGGTCGTGCACGCCCGCGGCATGACCGCGCTGGTGGCCACCCACGATCCGGCCCTGATCGACCTCGCCGACCGCGTCCTCACCCTCCGCGACGGCCACCTCCTCCCCACCTGACCCGCCCGTCTTCCCCTCCCGTCCCCCCTCCCGCCCTTCCGCCCTCCCCGCGTCGATCATGCAGTTGTGGTGGGGCATTTCATCTGGCCTATCCCTTTTGTCGAGCAGCACAACTGCATGATCGACGGGATCAGGGGGCGGGGCGGGGGTGGGAGGGGTGGGTCAGAGCGGGAGTTTCATGCCCTCGTGGGTGGGGAGGAAGCCCAGGCCGAGGTAGAAGCGGTGGGCGTCGTGGCGGGCCTTGTCGGTGGTGAGCTGGACCAGGGCGCAGCCGCGCCGCCTCGCCTGGTCGATCGCCCAGGTGATCATCTGCCGGCCGAGGCCACGCCCGCGCAGGTCGGAGCGGACCCGGACCGCCTCGATGAGCTGCCGTTCCGCGCCGTGCCGGCCCAGGCCGGGGATGTAGGTGAGCTGCATGCAGCCGAGCAGCTCACCGTCCGTGTCGGCGACGATCAGCTGGTTGCGCGGGTCGGCGTCGATGTCGGCGAACGCCTTCTCGTACGCGGCGTCGACCTCCGTGAGGTCGCGGGTCCTGCCGAGCACGTCGTCGGCGAGCAGGGCGATCACGGCGGGCAGGTCGGCTCGGACGGCCTCGCGGAAGATCACGTCACTCATGCGGCTCAGCGTGGCACAGTGAGCCGGACCGATGGGCGGGCAGCGCTCGCGTGCGGGGTGCAACATGACTGTCCATGGACGTCCTGCTGTTGCCGTTCCGGTTGATCTACCGGGGGCTGGTCTGGTTCGCCAACTCGCCCCGTACGTTGATCATCTCCTACCTGCTGATGATCGTGGTGGCCGGCGTGATCTACGGCCACGTGGAGAAGCGCAGCCCGGCGGACGCCGTCTGGTGGGCGGTGGTGACCGCGTCCACCGTCGGCTACGGCGACATCTCCCCGGTGAGCTGGCAGGGCCGTACCCTCGCCGCGCTGCTCATCTCGACCATGGTGCTGCTGGTCATCCCGTTGATCACCGCGCACTTCGCCAGTCAGCTCATCGTCGACGACGACGCCTTCGAGCACGAGGAGCAGGAGCAGCTGAAGGCCGACGTGCGCCGGATGCGGGCGCTGCTGGAGGAGATGGCGGCCCGGCAGGGCATCGACCTGCCCGACCTGCCGCCGGAGCGACCGGTCAGCGGGCCGGGCAGCGCAGCCCTTCCCTGGGCACGACCAGGTCGATCAGGTAGGCGTCGACCGCCTGGGTGACGCAGGAGGTCTGCGGGTACGCGGTGTGCCCCTCGCCCTCCCAGGTGAGCACCCGGCCCACGCCCAGCATCGCGGCCAGCGCCGGGGTCTGCTCGTACGGCGTCGCGGGGTCGCCGGTGGTGCCCACCACCAGGATCGGCGGCGCCCCGGCGGCCGGGCCCGTCGGGTACGGGTCGCGCCCCCCGGGCCACTCGGCGCAGGAGAGCAGGCCGACGGCCAGGGCCGGGCCGAACAGGGGGTACTTCGCGCGCCACTGCGACTGGAGCTGCCGGATCCGTTCGTGGCTCGGCTTCTCCTGCTCGTCGGCGCAGTTGATCGCCAGGTTGGCGTCGAACATGTTCGAGTAGCGCCCGTCGGCGTCCCGGTCGGCGTACGCGTCGGCGAGGCGGAACACGTCCTTCGGGTCGCCGCCCTCCAGCTTGTCGATGGCGCCCGCCAGCTCCTGCCACCCCGACTCGGTGTAGAGCGACGAGATGATCGCGTAGAAGACCCAGCCCGCGGTGGCCTCCCGGCCGTCGTCGCCGCGCACCGGGGACACCCGCGCCTTGTCGATCGCCGAGGTGACCGCGGCCCGGGCGTCCGGGGCGATCGGGCAGCGCCCGGCGTTGGCCGCGCACCACGTGGTGAAGTTGCCGAAGGCCCGCTCGAAGCCCTTGGCCTGGCCCTCCGAGCCGGCGATGAGACCCTGCCGCGGGTCGACCGCGCCGTCGAGCACCAGCGCCCGCACCCGCCGGGGGTAGAGCTGGGCGTAGGTGGCGCCGAGCAGGGTGCCGTAGGAGTAGCCGAGGTAGGTCAGCTTGTCGTCGCCGACGGCGGCGCGGACCGCGTCCATGTCCCGGGCGGCCTGCTCGGTGCCGTAGAGCGGCAACTGGTCGCCGTAGCGTTCGCCGCAGCCGCGCCCGATCTTCCGGCTGAGCGCGACGAACCCGTCGAACGACTCCTGGCTCCGGGGGTCGGGGTCGTAGCCGAAGCTGGCGTCCAGCTCGGCGTCGGGGATGCACTCGACCGGGCTGGACCGGGACACCCCGCGCGGGTCGAAGCCGACGATGTCGAACCGGTCGGTGACCGAGGCCGGCAGGCCGCCGAACGCCGGGCCGAAGGAGAGGTAGACGGCCGTGTCCACGCCGGAGCCGCCGGGACCGCCCGGGTTGATCACCAGCGAGCCGATCCGGTCGCGCTGCTTGGTCGACCGGGCCCGCAGCAGCGCGATCTCGAAGGTCTGCCCGGCGCCCGGGCCGGTGGTGGCCCCGCCGCCCGCGTCCGTGCCCCAGTTGCGCGGCACCTTGATCCGCGCGCACTCGTAGCGCATGTTCGCGGCCCGGCGCCCGACCAACTCCTCGGCCACCTCCGGGCAGGCCCGCCAGGTGGGCGTGGTGCCGGGTGCGGCGGCCTCGCCGCCGGCCTCCGTCCGGGGCGCGATCGCCGGCAGGGTGCAGCCGGCGGCGACCAGCGCGGCGGCGGCCAGCCCGACGAGGGCGAGCCGGAAGCGGCGGATCCGGTCGGGGGTGCGGGTCACGAGCGGGCCTTTCGTGGTCGAGTCGACGGCCAGGCTACGCCGGACCGGTGGCGGGCCCCACGGTCACCGTGGGATCGCCGCGCAGCACCTGGTCCACATCGAACCGTACGGGCCGCTCGAGCTGGTCGTAGCGGCAGGAGCGGGGATCACGGTCGGGCCGCCAGCGGACGAACCGGGCGGTGTGTCGGAACCGGTCGCCCTCCATGGCGTCGTAGCCGACCTCGACCACCAGCTCGGGGCGCAGCGGCTCCCACTCGAGGTTGCGGGTGCCCGTCCAGCGGCTCACCCCGCCGGGGAGGCGCTGGCCGCGCTCGTGGTCGCCGTGCACCCACGGGTGGTCGGCGCCGACGTCGCGGTAGGGCTCCAGCTCCTCCAGCAGCTCCGCGCGGCGGGCCATGGTGAACGACGCGCTCACCCCGACGTGGTGCAGGACCCCGTCGTCGTCGTGCAGGCCGAGCAGGAGCGAGCCGACCACCGGACCGGACTTGTGCCAGCGGAAGCCGGCCACCACCACGTCGGCCGTGCGGGCGTGCTTGACCTTGAACATGAGCCGCTTGCCCGGCTCGTAGGGCAGGTCGGCCGGCTTGGCGATCAGACCGTCGAGGCCGGCGCCCTCGAAGACGTCGAACCAGCGGTGGGCGGTGTCGACGTCGGTGGTGACCTGGGTGACGTGCACCGGCGGGCGGACCCCGGCCAGCGCCGACTCCAGCCGGGCCCGACGCCGGGGATAGGGCTCGTCGAGCAGCGTCTCGTCGTCGAGGGCGAGCAGGTCGAAGGCGACGAAGTCGGCGGGCGTGGTCTCGGCCAGCAGCTTCACCCGGGACGCGGCGGGGTGGACGCGCTGGGCCAGCAGCTCGAAGTCGAGCCGGGGCTGCCCGTCCGGGCCGTCGCGCCGGATCACGATCAGCTCGCCGTCGACCGCGCACCGTCGGGGAAGCTGGCGGCGCGCCTGCTCGACCACCTCGGGGAAGTAGCGGGTCATCGACTTGCCGCCCCGGCTGGCCAGCTCGACCTCGTCGCCGTCGCGGAACACGATGCACCGGAAGCCGTCCCACTTCGGCTCGTAGGTCATCCCGGGCGCGGTCGGCACCCGTGCGACGCTCTTGGCCAGCATCGGCTCGACCGGCGGGGAGATCGGCAGCTTCACGGCGACCAGTCAACCAGACCGCACCGACAGTCGTGAGGCAGATCACGCGCGGTGAACGGGCGGCGTGTCCGGTCGCGCGCTGCCCGTACCGCACCGGGCGAATCAGGAAACCGCAGGTCAGAGCTACTTTCGCGGGGTGTCGGAGTGGGCCTGCGGGTGCTGCGGACGGTGGCGGGTCAGCGTCGAGCTGATCCGGGGCCGCTACCGCTACCGCCTGGTGCGCCGCTATCCCCGCCGGTTCGGCGGGGGCAAGGACGTGCTCGGCGAGGTCGGCTCCGTGGCGGAGCTGGAGGAGCTGCTGCGTCGGCGTACCCCTCTCGGGCTGGCCGACCTGCGCGAGGCCGCCTGACCCGGCGGCGGCCGAGCCCGGCGGACCCCGCTCGGCCCGGCGCCGGCCCGTCCGGTGCGACGGCCCCTGTCACGATCCGCCCCGCGGCCTCGTCGAGACTGGCAGCGGCGCCGCCGGGCGCCACCACGGGGAGGGGACGCGATGAGGTTCGAGGCCGGTACGGAGGTGGCCGCCGAGGCCGGACGGGTCTGGGCGGTGCTGGTGGACGTCGAGCGGTGGCCGGAGTGGACGCCCTCGGTGCGCCGGGCGCTCCGGGGGGAGCCGGGGCCGCTCACGCCGGGCGCCACCGCCCGGCTCGCGCAGCCGAAGCTGCGAGCGGCGGTGTGGCGGGTCACGGAGCTGACCGAGGGGCGGTCGTTCACCTGGGTCTCGGGCAGCCCGGGGGTGCGCACCATCGGCGAGCACCGGGTGCTGCCGCTGCCCGACGGACGCAGCCGCGTCGAGCTGGCGCTCACGCAGTCCGGGCCGCTGGCCGGGCCCGTCGGCTGGCTCTACGGCGACCTGATGCGTCGCTACCTGCGACAGGAGGCCGACGGGCTCAGGCGTCGCTGCGAGCGGGACTGACCGCCTTCTCCAGCAGGGCGAGCCGGATGCCGTTCGGGTCCGGCCGGTGCCCGACGACCCGGTAGCCGTGCCGCTGGTACAACCGCAGGTTCTGCGCGCTGTCGGCGCCGGTGAAGAGCGCGAAGCGGCGTACCCGGGCGGCACAGGCCGCCTCCACCGCGCGCAACAGCCGCCCGCCGACGCCCCGGCCCTGCTGGTCCGGGGCGACGGAGAGCCGCCCGACGTGCGCGGTGTCGCCGTCGACGTGCGCCCGCACGGAGCCGACCAGCCGGTCGCCGAGCCGGGCGGCGAGCACGGTCGCGGGGCCCGCCAGCGCGGCCCGCACCTCGTCCAGGGTCTCGGTCAGCGGGGGCAGGAACGGATCGGTGTAGCGCTGTGCCTCGGTCAGGTACGCGGCGCGCTGCACGGTGAGGATCTCTCCGGCGTCCGTGACGTCGGCGGGAACGATGCGCGGCTCGGTGATCACCGCGACAGCCAACCACAGGCCGCCGGACGTGCGCCCGTACGCTGGCGGTGTCCGTCGAGCCGTGGGGGTGAGCCGTGCCGGCCCTGACCTATCCGCACGTGGGCGCCACCGAGACCGGCGAACTGCCGGCCGGCTGGCGGCACGTGCGCCACCGCGTCCGGCTGCCCGACTCCTGCTTCGCGGCGGCCGGGGACGCCGTGCTCGGCTGGCGCCTGCACCGGGCGGCCGGCATCCGCATCGACGCCGGCGCCGAGCGGGCCGCGCCCGGGGTCCGGGTGGTCTCCGGGCTGGGCGTCGGCGCGCTGCGGCTGGCCGCGCCCTGCGAGGTGGTCTGGGCCGTCGACGACGGGCGGCGCGCCGGCTTCGGCTACGGCACGCTGCCCGGACACCCGGCGCGCGGCGAGGAGGCGTTCGTGGTCAGCCGCGACGCCGCCGGCCGCGTCTGGTTCGAGGTGCTCGCGTTCAGCCGCCCGGACCGCTGGGTCATGCGCGCCGCGGGGCCGGCCGGTCGGGCCTTCCAGCGGGCGTACGCCTGGTGGCTCGGGCGTACCCTGCGCCGCCTCTGCGCGCGCCCCTGACCCGCACCGCCCCCACCCGTCGGCCGTCGTCGCGGCCCTCCACGACGACCCGCATGCCGGCCGTCGCCGCGCCGCACAGCGGTGGCACCCCGGGCGCGAAGCCCGCCGGGGCGGCGGGACCCGGTCAGAACCGGGCGAAGGAGCGGATCGGCATCCGCGGGCCGTACTTCGGCGCCTGGACGCCGCCCGCCGCCAGCAGCACGCAGACCCGCCCCCGGTGCCCCCGGAACGGCTCCAGCAGGGCGAGCATCCGGGCGTCGTCGCCGCGCGGCTCGCCCGCCAGCGCCCAGGTGACCGTGTTCGGCACGTGGAAGTCGCCGACGCTGACCGCGTCCGGGTCGCCGTACGCGATCCGCACCACCTCGGCGGCGGTCCACGCGCCGATGCCGGCGATCGCGGTCAGCCGACGGGTGGCCTCGGCGGAGTCCGCGCAGCGCTCCAGCCGGTCGGCGACGGCCGCCGCGCGCCGCAGCGTCTCGGCCCGGCGCTGCTCCACGCCGAACGGGTGGAACACCCAGTACGGCGTGGCGGCCACCGCCGCCGGGTCCGGCGGCAGCAGCAGCGGCTGCATCGGTCCGGGCGCCGCCTCGGCGAAGTGCCGCACCGTCGCCGCGTACGCCCGGTAGGCCTCCTTGCCGGTCACCTTCTGCTCGAAGACCGCCCGCAGCAGCCGGGGGAAGACCTGCCCGGTGGCCGGCATCCGCAGCCCCCGGTACTGGGCCGCGAGCCGCGCCACCACGGGGTGGGCGGCGGCGAGCGCCGCGAACCCGGACACGTCGTCGCGGAGCCCGGCGACCGCGTCCGCCCGCTGCACCACCCGGTCGGCGCCCGGGCCGTAGCCCTCGGCGAGCAGGGCGCCGCCGGCCGGCCGCAGCGCGAGGGTGGCCGGACCGTCCGGGGTGCGGGCGGCCCACCAGAAGGTGCCGGCCGCGACCCGCGCGCAGGGGTCGTACGGGCTGAAGGTCAGCGTCCGCACCGACGCGGCCAGCCGGTACCCGGCGGGCGGGCGCAGCTCCCGACGCGCGGTGGGTTCGGTCCCGGTCACCCGCACATGCTGTCACGTCCCCGCCCCGTGACCGGCGACACCGCCGGCGCGCGGCGGCGTCGCCCACGCCGGCCGGCGTGCGGTGACCGGCCAGGCCGTCCCGCGGCTGCGACCGGCCACCGGTCCCCGGGAATCAGTACGAGTAGTTCGGGTCGCCCTGCCCGGCCTGCTGGCCGGCCGGCGGGGCGACCGGTTTCGGGGTGCCCGTCGGCAGGCAGCTGAGGTTCTTCCTGCCGTCCGGGGCCACCACGAACCAGGTGCCCCCGACGCCCTGGCCCTTCCACTGGCCGGGCTTCTTGTCCCCGACGTAGCGGTACAGCGGCCAGCCGTCGAGGGTGAGCTGCCGGCTGCCGTCCTGACGGGTCACGGTGCCGACCTTGTCGTCGGAGACGCCGTTGAGCTCCGGGTCGCCGTCGGTCAGCGCCGGGGGCCACACCTGGGCGCACTTGTCGACGCAGTTCGACGAGGGCGGGTCGTTGCTGTCCTTGTCGAAGCGGTAGAGGATCCAGCCGTCCTGGTCGGTGACCACGCTGCCCATCCGGGCGACCTTCCGGCCGTTCAGTTCCTCGGTCAGGTCCGCGTCGGCGGGCGGCGCGTCGGCAGCCGGAGCGGCCGGGGACGGCGAGGTCTGGGGCTCGGCCGCCGCGGTGGGTTCGGCGGCGGTCACGGCGACCGGTTCGGCGGCGCCCGGGTTCGCCCCTTCGTAACCCGCGGGAGCGCAGGCCGTCAACGCGACCATCGCACTCGCGACGATGACGGTTCGCTTCATCTGTGCCACGTGCCCTCCTCGGTAATGGCGGTTCACCGGTTGATACGGCAGCGGGCACTGTCAAAGTTGAATGCGAAACCGTGGTCGATGTCACGGAGAATCGTTGAACCGAAAGGGCCGTGAATTCGTTTCCGCGACGAGGGCGAACACCGCGGGACAACTGCCGGAAACGGCAGGCGGCATCGGCGCCGGTCGTCGTGCCGACCGGCGCCGATGCCGCGACGGGTGCTACATCTGCACCGTGACCAGCGGGCTCGCCACCCCACCGGCGTCCACCGACTGCACCTGGAACTGCTTGACGTCGCTCAGCCGCGTCGACGTCGACGCCGACAGGCTCAGCTTCTCGGGGCGCGCGTTGGTGCCGTACCCGGTGCCGGGCACCGACCAGGTGGAGACCACCTCGATGCTGTTGTTCTTGCGCACCACGACGAGGCGGCACGTCCGGGGGCCGGGCAACTTCGCGAGGATGAAGTCCACGGCAGTGCCGAAGTCCTTCGACACCACGAAGAAGGTCGCCTCGACGCCGGTGGTCGGGTCGACGACGTTGACGGGGTCGCCCTCCGGCAGCGTCCCGCCGATGTCCGGGTCGTTCGGGTCGCTGGAGCGGCTGACCGTGGGCGGGTCGACCGGCGCCGTGGCGGCCGGCTCGGCCACCACCCGGGGCGCGTCGTCGCCGACGACGCTGACGAGGCCGAGCCCGGTCAGGCCACCGAGCACCAGCACCGCGGCCGCCGTGGCGAGCAGCTGCCGGACCCGGTTGCGCCGCCGGTGGGCGCGGACCGCGACCAGCGTCCGGTCCAGCAGGGCCGGATCCGTACGCGCCTGCTCCATCGCGGCCATCGTCTCGCCGTCGATGTCGGAGAGCAGGCCGGCGACCGGCACCATCGTCTCCAACTCGGCCGCGCACGCCCAGCAGGTGGCGAGGTGTTCCTCGAACCGTTCCGTGTCGCGCTCGTCCAGCACGCCCAGCGCGTACGCCGCGACGTCCATGTGGTCCGCCCGGCTCATTCCGTCACCCCCCGTTCCTGCAGGGCCGTGCGCAGCGCGCGCAGCGCGTAGTAGACCCGCGACTTGGCGGTGCCGAGCGGAAGGCCCAGCTCCTCCGCCGCCTCCGGCACCGTCCGACCCCGGAAGTACGTGGCCACCAGGATCTCCCGGTGCGACTGGCTCAGCGTACGCAGCGCGTCCGCCACCGTCATCGTGCGCAGCACCCGGTCGGTGCTGTCCGACTCGGCGAACGCCGTCAGGTCCCGGTCGTACGTCTCGGCCGGCCGGGCCTGCACGCTGCGGTGCTCGTCGATGGCGATGCGCCGGGCGACCGTGACCAGCCACGGCCGCAGGGAGCCCTGCCCCTGCGCGCCCAGCCGGTGCGCGTTGCGCCACGCCCGCAGCAGCGTCTCCTGGACGATGTCCTCCGCCCGCTGCCGGTCGCCGCCGGTGAGCCGCATGACGAACGCCAGCAGCGGCCCGGCGTGCTCGGCGTAGAGCAACCGGATCAACCGGTCCGAGTGACCCGCCTCCGTGGACGGTGTCGCCTGGTGGCGCCCGGGGGCGGATCTCGGCGTCACCGGCCCATTCTGGCGAGGCGCCTCGCGGGCGTCGACCCCACGGGCCGCCGTGCCCGGCCGGGACTGGGACCGCGCGGACAACCAGTCCCCGCGCGCCCCGTCGCCGTGCCAACCGGCCGCCACCGCATGCATGCAGACCTCCGGGTGTCCGATGACATCGGCCGTCCCCCACGGGTACGGCCGCCCGGTGGTACGCAACGCCGGCGCGAACGGATCAACGGCCCCCGGAAAAGATCGCGGTCAACGTCGCACGGAGAAGATGCCGGGCGGCGGCGGGGTCGAGTCGGTGGCGTCGGCGTCGCGCACCACCGCCGCACCGCCCGCGAAGCGGTCGAGTTCCTCGCCGGCCAGCACCCGGCCCGGGAACCAGTCCCCGGCGGCGCGCCGGGTCAGCTCCGGCACCGGCGGCTCGACCCGCCCGGCCACCAGCACCAGGTTGCCGTGCCGCCGCCCGCGCAGCACCGCCGCGTCACCGACGAGGCAGGCCCGGGGCAGCACCGACCGGACCGTGGCCACCTGCCGCCGGGCGTGGCGCAGCGGCGGGCCGTCGGCGACGTTCGCCAGGTGGAAGCCGGCGGGACGCAGCACCCGGGCCACCTCGGCGGCGTACTCCACCGAGGTCAGGTGGGCCGGGGTGCGGGCACCGGCGAAGACGTCGGCGAGCACGACGTCGTAGCTGGCGTCGCGGCTGGCGGCGAGCACCGTGCGCGCGTCGGCCACCCGGACCTTGAGCCGGGGATCCGGCTGCCACGGCAGGGCCCGACGGACCAGCTCCACCAGCGCGCCGTCCACCTCGACCACCCGCTGGGTGGAGCCGGGCCGGGTGGCCGACACGTAGCGGGGCAGGGTGAGCGCGCCGCCGCCGAGGTGCAGCACCCGCAGCGGCGCGCCGGCCGGCGCCACCAGGTCGATCGCGGCGGCGAGCCGCCGGACGTACTCGAACTCCAGGTGCGTGGGATCGTCGAGATCCACGTGCGACTGCGGGGCGCCGTCCAGCAGCAGGGTCCACGACCCCGGCCGGTCCGGATCCGGCACCAGCTCGGCCTGGCCGGTGTCCACCCGCGTGGCCACCGTGTCGGTCGCCCGCCTGCGGCCCATCAGCGCCGTCCCCGGGCGGCGGCGGTGAGCACCCGGTGCAGCAGCCGCGCGTCGCCGAGCAGCGCCCGCAGCCGCCGCTCCAGGCCGGCGATCGGGATCAGGTTCTGCGGCGCCCGTGGGTCCTTGTAGGGGGTGGAGGCGAACCGGGGCAGCGTGACCAGCGACAGGTCGGCCAGGCCCACCGCCTCGTCGATGCCCAGCTCGGCGGAGCACTCCATCCGGACGATGCCCGCCCACGGCGCGCCGAGGGCGACCGGCAGCCGCAGGTACCACGACCAGCCGCCCCAGGCGGTGCCGAGCTTGAAGACCGGGGAGCGCTCGCCGGCCGCCAACCCGGTGACCACGGCGGTCAGCCGGGCGTCCAGGTACTGGCTGTGCTGCGTCTTGATGTAGCCGAGGGTGCGCGGCAACTGCCGCCGGTTGCGCAGCGGACCGTCGACCACCAGCAGGTCCCCGTCCGTGCGGGCGGCCCCCGAGACCTCCACCTCCAGCGCGGTCAGCGGCCCCTGCACGGCGGCCGGGAGCTTGTTCAGCTCGCCCGTGCCGCTGACCCGGTGCACGGGGTAGCGGACGCTGCCGGCCACCACGTCCACCGCCGAGGGGCTGGCGGTGAACAACCCCCGACCGACCCGGGCGCCGGCGAGCTGCGCCGCGCCGCGCTCCAGGTCGCAGCGGACCACGCCGGCGGCGTACGAGGCGGCCAGGCCGGGAAAGGACGCCCCGTCCTCCTCCGCCGTCCACACGCTCGCGTCGATGCGGCGCACCCCGTCGACGAGCAGCACCACGTCGGGGGCGCGCACGTCGGGGCGTGGCCCGATCGCCCGCCAGTCCACCGCCGGCAGCTCGGCGTCCGGGTCGACCTGGGCGCTGCTCGGCGCGGCGGGACCGCCGCCGCCCGCCTCGAACGAGGCGCCGTACGCGGGATCCCACGCGTCGACGAAGAACCGGGGATCGGTCACCGCGGCGGACCTCCCGTCACGCGCGCCGGGGCCCCGCTCACCGGCCGGTCCGTTCGACGCGGGCCGACCGGGCGTCCTTGCTGACCTCGAAGCGGACCGGGATGCGCTCGGCCAGGGCCGGCACGTGGGTGACCACGCCGACCATCCGGTCGCCCCGGGCGGCCAGGTTCTCCAGCGTGGCGGCCACCGTGTCGAGGGTGGCCGCGTCGAGCGTGCCGAAGCCCTCGTCCAGCACGATCGACTCCAGGCTCGCCGCCGTCGTGGACATCCCCGCGAGCTGCTCCGACAGGGCCAACGCCAGCGCCAGCGACGCCTGGAAGGTCTCCCCGCCGGAGAGGGTGCGCACGCCGCGACGCAGCCCCGCGTCGTGGTGGTCGACCACGAAGAACTCGCCCTTGTCGTGCACCAGGTCGTACTGCCCGCCGGAGAGCTCCCGCAGGATGCCCGAGGCGCCGTCGACCAGCAGGTCCAACGCCTCGGCGAGCAGCCACCGCTCGAAGTTGTTGGCCCGCAGGTGCCCCGCGAGGGCCCGCGCCACCTGCGCCTGGCGCTCGTAGCCGGCCCGCTGCTCGCGCAGGCCACCGGCCTGCTCCCGGCGCCGCTCCAGCTCGCGCAGGTCGGCCTCGGCCCGCTGCAGGGCGCGATCGGTGGCGCGTACCGGATCGTCGGCGGGCGGCAGGCCGGCGGCGGCGAGGACGGCCGCGATGCGCTCGCCGACCCCGGCGGCCACCGCCTCGGCCTGCGCCACCGCCGTGGCCCGCCCGGCCCGCTCCGCGCGGCGACGCTGCGCCTCCTCGCCGGCCCATCCGGTGAGGACCGCCCACGCGGCGCCCAGGTCGTCCCGGTCCGCCGCCGGCGGCCCGAACCGGGCCAGCCCGTCGCGGGCCGCGTCGAACGCCCGCCAGGTCGCCCGCAGCCGCTCCTCGGCGGCGTCCACCGCCGCCCGGGTCCGCCGGGCGGCGTCCCGGCCCGCCCGCACCGCCGCCGCCGACTCCTCCAACGCCCGGCGCAGCCGCGCGTGGTCGTCCAGCTCACGGCGCAGCACCGCCGGCTCGGCCGACCCGGCCAGCTGGTCGTCCAGCTCGGCCAGCCGGGCCTGCACCTGGTCCTGCCGGGCCCGCGCGCGCACCAGCACCCGCTCCAGTTCCCGGGCCGCGCCGTCGCGCTCCTGCACCACCGACTGGGCGGCCTTGCTGGCGGCCCGCGCCGCCCGTCCCGCCGCCGTCGCGGCGGCCACCGCCGAGTCGGCCGGCACCGCCGGCACCGCCGCCACGGTCTGCTCGCAGACCGGGCAGGACGCCCCGGCGCGCAGGTGCGCGCGCAGCGCCACCGCCTGGTCCGTCGCCTTCGCCTCCTCGTGGGCGCGGAAGGCCGCCTCCAGCTCCGCCTCGGCCCGCTCGGCCGCCGCCCGCGCCTCGGCCAGCGCCGCGACCGCCGCGCCGTGCTCGGCCTGCGCCCCGGTCACCGCCGCGCGCACCGCCGCCGCCTCGCCGGCCAGCTTCTCCCGGTCGGTGTGCGCGCGCAGCAGCAGCCGCAGCGCGCTCTCGTCACCGGCGGCGGCCAGCTCGCCGCGCAGCTTCTCCTCCCGCTCCTCGGCCAGCGACACCACCGTCGCCGCCTCGTCCGCGCCGGCCCGCGCCGCCGCGACCGCCCGGGCCACCTCCGCCACCCCGTCCGGCGCGCGCACGGCGGCCAGCACCGCCAGATCGGCGTCGAGCGCCGCCAGGACCGCGCCCGCCTCGCGCGCCGTCGCCCGGGCCGCCGCCAGCTCCGGTACGGCGCTCGCCACCACCCCGGCCAGCTCCCGCATCCGGTCGACCTGCCCGGTCGCCGCCTCGAGCGCGGCGTCGTCGACGTCGGTGAGCCCGGCGAGCGCCCGGTCGACCGCCTCCAGCTTCGCCTCGGCCTGCGTGGCCCGCGCGGTCGCCCGCTTCTGCACGTCCTCGTAGACCCCGAGGCCCAGCAGGTTGACCAGGATCTGCTGCCGGGTGGCGGGCTTGGCGTGCAGGAAGTCCGCGAACTGCCCCTGCGGCAGCACCACGCAGCTGGTGAACTGCTCGTACGGCAGCCCGACCGCCTCCAGCACCGCCTCCTCCATCTCGGCGGGGGTGCCGGCCACCACCTCCCCGAGGTCGTCCGGGCTCAGCCCGGTGTCGAGCTTGGTCACGTCGAAGCCGGCCGGCATCAGCTGCAACCCGGCGTTGGCCGTCTTGACGTTGCCCCGGCCGTCCCGGCGGACCACCCGGGTCGCCACGTAGCGGGAGCCGGCGGACTCGAAGACCAGCCGGACCCGCCCCTCGGTGGTCGACGGCGCCAGGGCGTTGGCCAGCCCCCGCGCCCCACCCCAGCGGGGCACGGTGCCGTAGAGGGCGAAGCAGATGGCGTCGAGCACCGTCGACTTGCCGGAGCCGGTCGGCCCGACCAGCGCGAAGAAGTCGGCGTCGGTGAAGTCGATCGTGGTCTCGTCGCGGAAGACGGTGAAGCCCGCCATGTCCAGCCGGATCGGCCGCATCAGTGGTCGACCTCCTCGAAGAGCTCGTCGAAGAGCTCCCGCACCCCGTCGTCGGTGTGCCCCCGGCTGTCCAGGTAGTCGGCGAAGAGCTGCCGGGGCGAGCGGCCCGCCCGCTGCGCCGCCCGGGCGCCGCCGCCCGGGGCGGGCACCAGCTCCGGGTCGATCCGGATCTCCAACGCCGAGGGGAGCAGCTCCTGCACCTCCTCGCGCAGCCCGGCGCGCGGCTGCTCGCGGACGAACACCCGCAGCCAGGCCTCGTCCGGGACCTGCATCTCGGCGAGCTGGGCCAGGGTCCCCCGGACGGTGCGCAGCGTGGTGGCGGCGGTCACCGGCACCTCCCGCACCTGCGCCGCCGTGGTCGCGGTGACCTCGACGACGGTCACCGACGGCACGTTCTCCTGCTCGCCGAAGTCGACCGCCAGCGGGCTGCCGCTGTAGCGGATCGGGCAGGGGCCCTGCACCCGCTGCGAGCGGTGCAGGTGACCCAGCGCCACGTAGTGCGCCGTGCCCGGGAACACGGTCGCCGGCACCGCGTAGCCCAGCACGGTGTGCGCGTCGCGCTCCCCGCCGCCGGTGGTCGCGCCCACCACGGTCAGGTGGGCGGTGACCAGGTGCACCCGGTCCGGCTCGGTGAAGCTCTCGGTCAGCCGGCCCAGCACCCGGCCCAGGTGGTCGGCGTAGGTCTGGGTGGTCTCGGCGGCGGTCAGCTCGTACATCTCCACGGCGCGGATGGCGTAGCGCTGGGAGAGGAACGGCAGCGCGGCCAGCCGCCAGCGCTCGCCGCCGGCGGTCGTACCGTCGACGACGTGCTCGTCCGGGTTGTCCCGGACCCCGCCGCGCAGCGTGATCCCGGCGGCCTCGGCCCAGGGCCGCAGCGCGTCGAGGGCCTGGCCGTTGTCGTGGTTGCCGCCGATGGCCACCACGTCGGCGCCGGTGCGGCGCAGCGCCGTGAGCGCCCGGGTGACCAGCCGGGTGGCCTCGGGCGACGGCGCGGCGGTGTCGTAGAGGTCACCGGCGACGATGACCAGGTCGGGCGCCTCGGCGCGGGCGACGTCGATCACGCCGGCCAGGACCCGCTTGTGCTCCTCGGCCCGCGACTGCCCCTTGAGGACCTTGCCGACGTGCCAGTCGGAGGTGTGCAGGATCTTCACGGTGCCAGCCTTTCGTTCGCGACTGCGGGGCTCGCAAGCTCACTCCTCGCGCTCACCGGTGTCTCCCCTAGAACGGGATGTCGTCGTCGCTGGTGCCGCCGCCGGAGCCCACGACCGCGAACGGGTCGGCGGACTGGGTGATCGACCGGAGCGTCTCCGACGGGGCGCGGCCGGCCTCGGAGACCCGGGTGGCCCAGGCCGGGAACGGGAACTCCAGGCAGAGCGGCACCGGGATGTCGGGCTGGTTGACGAACATCGTGCCCGGCTTGGCCAGCAGCGCGCGCTGCCGCTGGGCGGGCGGTAGGAAGCCGTATTCCGGGCGGGACGCCTCGGCCGGGTCGAGCCGGCCCACCACCCGGATCGCCGAGTTGGTGACGATCCGCCGCTCCACCTCGCTCGCCGTCTGCTGGGCGCCGACCAGGATCACCCCGAGCGAGCGACCCCGCTCGGCGATGTCGAGCAGCACCTCCTTGATGGGGGAGGAGCCCTCGCGGGGGGCGTACTTGTTGAGCTCGTCGAGCACCACGAAGAGCAGCGGCTTGGCGGTGCCGGACTTCTCCTTGCGCTCGAACTCGCTCTTGAGCGTCACGCCGACCACGAACCGCTGCGCGCGGTCGGGGAGGTTGTGCAGGTCGACGACGGTGACCTGGGCGCTCTCGGCGGTGTTGATCGAGTGCGGGCGGCGGGTGGCCAGGTCGCCCCGGATCAGCCGGGACAGGTCCTTCTTGCTGCCGATCAGCCGGCGGGCGAACGCGTTGACCGTGCCCAGCCCGACGGCGCTGCCGGCCCAGTCGGATCGGGTCTCGTCGTCGTTGAGTTGCTCGACGACGTGGTCGACCAGGTCCGCGTACGAGCCGAGCCGCACCCCGTCGATGCTGATGCCGCCGTCGGCGGGCTGGGCGTGGCGGGCCAGGTGGGCGGTGACCGAGTGCACCACCATCGTGTACTGCTGGCGTTCGTCGTCGGCGTCGGCGAACACGTAGGGCAGCAGGCGGTCGGCGCAGAACTCGGCGAGCGTCCAGTAGAAGCTGTCCACCCCGGTGAGCCGGCTGCTCACGTCGGGCGTGCCGGTGGAGTCGCCGACCCTCGGCGGGGCGTAGACCCGCACGTCGGGGAAGGCGCCGGCGACCAGGCCGAGCTTCGCGTAGGCGGCGCGGGTGGGGTCGTCGAGCCGGGTGTTGGGATGGTCGAGGAAGAGCAGGTCCTCGCCCTTGACGTTGAAGATGAGCGCCTTGGCGTTGACCGCGTCGCCGCCGAGCACGCCGGAGCGGAAGACCGAGTAGAGCAGGAAGGTGGCGAAGCTCGTCTTCGTGGCGACCCCGGAGATGCCGGAGATCGACACGTGTGCGCCCCGGCTGCCGTCGAGGAAGTCGGCGTTGAGGTAGACCGGCACCCCGTCGCGGCCCATGCCCATCGGGATGCGCCGCTCCATCCGGTCGAAGTGCAGCGCCCGGGCCCGGGCGTCGCCCTCGGCGCGGTGCACCACGGCGCCGGGCGTCGGCGGCACGTAGAGCTCCGGGTCGACGCGGGTGGTGGTGACCTCGGCGGCCTCCTGCACCTGGGCGGGCAGGGTGCCGTCGGCGATGGCGAAGACGTCGGAGTCGAACTGGGCGCCCTCGTGCCGGGCGCGGACCTGGGTGACCACCCCGGCGATCGTCACCGGCTCGCGGTCGGGCAGCTCGCGGCGGGTCACCACGACGTCGTCGAGCTGCAGGTAGCTGCCGGGCGAGACCGCGGTCCAGAACTGCAGGGGGGTGGCGTCGGCGGTGCCCAGCACCCGGCCGACCACCTCGCCCGGGCCGTCGAACCCGTCGTCAGTCATCGGGCAACTCCGGTCGGCTGGTCGTCGCGGTCGGGGCACACGCCCTGCATCCTGCCCGAGGAGTACGACAGGTCGCCACGCGACGCGGCGGACGCCACGCGGCCGTCGGCGGCCCTCAGCCGCAGCGTGCCCGCGCGAGCACGGTCAGTCGCGTGCGTAGCGGAGCATGAGCACCCCGTCGGCGGCGGCGAGCACGTGCCGCAGCGGCAGATGGCGTACGTCGCTGGCGGCACCGGCGGTGATCCGCCCCGGGCCCGCCCCGGCGAGCAGCGGGGCGACGGTGAGGCAGACCTCGTCCACCAGGTCGGCGGCGGTGAGCGCGCCGAACAGGTGCGGGCCGCCCTCGCAGAGCACCTGGTCGAGCCCGCGGCGGCGCAGCTCGGCCAGGCCCGCCGCGAGGTCGACCCGGTCGTCGCCGCAGCGCACCACGTCGGCGACCCCGGTCAGGCCGGGCGACGCCACGGCGTCGGCCCGGGTGAGCACCACGGGCCGCACCGGCGCGTCGGCGAACGCGGCCTGCGCCGGGTCGAGGTCCAGCGAGCCGGAGACGACGACCAGCGTCGGGTACTCGGGCAGGCCGTGCCCGCGGCGCCACGCCCGGCGCCGCTCGTCGAGGCGTACCGCCCGGTAGCCCTCGTGCCGCAACGTGCCGGCGGCCACGACCAGGGCGTCGCAGAGCATGCGCAGCAGCCCGAAGACGCGCTTGTCCGGCTCCCCGGAGAGCCCGGCGGAGTAGCCGTCGACGGAGACGCCGCCGTCGACGCTGGTCACGAAGTTCACCCGCAGGTGGGGGCGGTCGGCCCGGCCGTAGAAGGCGGTGAGGGCGGCGTCGTCCAGCGGACGCGCCGACGGCTGCGGCCAGAGCGCCGAGATCGGGATTCCGACGCTCATTCGCCGGCCGGACCCGTGACCGGAGGGGTGGGTCGGGGGGTACGGTGCTGGCAGTCGCACCAGTTGCGCCCCGGACAGTCGTCGTGCCGCCTGGCCCGGCACGCTCGGCAGATCATGCCCGCAGCCTATGCCGAGGAAGGATGGGACAGCATGCCGCGTCAGATCTTCCAGCTGAAGATTTCCCTGGCCGGGGTCCGGCCGTCCGTCTGGCGCCGGGTGCTCGTCCCCGGCGGCTACACCCTGGACCGGCTGCATCGGGTGGTGCAGCACGCCATGGGCTGGCGGGACTGTCACCTGCACTCGTTCGAGATCGAGGGCCGCCAGTACGGCGAGCCCGACCCCGACGGCGAGCTGGCCCTGCACGACGAGCTGGACGTCCGGCTCGACGCGGTCGTCGGCAAGGGCAGCCGCCTGCACTACACGTACGACTTCGGCGACTGGTGGGAGCACGACCTGGTGGTCGAGGACGCCTTCACCGCCGACCCGGACGAGCGGTACCCGTCCTGTCCGGACGGCGAGCGGGCGTGCCCGCCGGAGGACGTCGGCGGCCCGGCCGGCTACCAGGCGCTGTTGGCCGTGCTGGCGGACCCGGGGCACCCGGAGCACCCGCGGACGCGGGACCGGGTGGGCGACCGGTTCGACCCGGCCGCCTTCGACGCGCACCGCGCCGGCACCCTGCTGCGTCGCTTCTGCTGAACGTTCCGCCCCGCCGCCTGCCACGGGTGCGCGGCCGGCTGCGCGGCGTGCCCGTCGCCCCTGGTAGCACGCGCTGAACCGCTTCATCGGGCGGATCCCCAGGTGGCGTGGGTCCGGTCGGGTGGCGCGGCCCGGCCGGACCGGCAAACGTACGTGCGGTAACGATCTGGGAACGCTCCCACGGGCCTATTGACACTCCCGACACCTGCCGGCAACCTCATGGGAGCGCTCCCGCGAATGTGGCACGACTCACCCGCGCCCCGCTCCGGTCGTCGACCGCCGGCCCCGCCCGGTGTCGACGGCGCGCACGGCACCCCCCACCACACCCAGTCAGCCTCACCACCGAAAGAGGGGTCTCCGATGAGCCTCACCACGCGGCGCACCCGCATGGCGGCTGCCGCCCTGGCCGCGATAACCGCCCTCGGCGGTCTCGCGGCCTGCGGCAAGGACGACGCGCCCGCGGCCGGCGAGAAGCCCGCCAAGCTGGTCGTCGACACGTTCGGCGAGTTCGGTTACGACGAGATCATCAAGCAGTACGAGAAGGACACCGGCATCAAGGTTGAGCTGCGCAAGACCGCCCAGCTCAACGAGTACCGGCCGAAGATCGTCCGGGCGCTGGCCACCGGCAAGGGCGCGGCCGACGTGGTCGCCCTGGAAGAGGGCATCCTCAACGAGTTCAAGGCCAACCCCGCCAACTGGGCCGACCTCGCCCCGCTGGTCGCCGACCACAGCAAGGACTACCTGCCTTGGAAGTGGGAGCTGGGCAAGGCGCCCGACGGCCGGCTGATCGGCCTGCCGACCGACGTCGGCAGCCTCGCCGTCTGCTACCGCCGGGACCTCTTCCAGGCCGCCAAGCTGCCGGTCGAGCGCGACCAGGTCGCGGCCCTCTGGCCCGACTGGAACGCCTTCATCGAGACCGGTAAGAAGTACCGCACCGCCACGGGCAAGGGCCTGCTCGACTCGGTCACCACCGCCGCCAGCGCGGTCATGTTCCAGCAGGGCGGCGAGCTGTTCTACGACAAGGACGACAACGTCGTGGCCGACAAGAGCGCGGCGGTGAAGACCTCCTGGGACACCGCGGTCGCGATGGCCGACGCCAACATCACCGCCGAGACGGCCACCTGGTCGCCGGAGTGGTCGGCCGGCTTCAAGCAGGGCACCTTCGCGGCCACCTTCTGCCCGTCCTGGATGCTCGGCATCGTCGCGGACAACTCCGGTCCCGAGAACAAGGGCAAGTGGGACGTGGCGCCCGTGCCCGGCGGCGCCGGCAACTGGGGTGGCTCCTGGCTCGGCGTGCCGACCCAGAGCAAGTACCCCAAGGAGGCGGCGAAGCTCGCCGAGTACCTGACCAACGCGCAGAGCCAGGTGGCGGCGTTCAAGCTCAAGGGCCCGCTGCCCACCAACCTGGAGGCGCTGAAGAACCAGGAGTTCCTCGCCTACACCAACGAGTACTTCAACAACGCGCCGACCGGCAAGATCTTCGGTGAGAGCGTCGCCAAGATCCAGCCGCTGCACCTCGGCCCGAAGCACCAGGCGGTGAAGGAGAACGCGTTCGAGCCCGCGCTGCGCTCGTACGAGCAGGGGCAGGCCACGAAGGACAAGGCCTGGGAGCAGTTCGCCAAGGACGCCAAGACGCAGGGCGCCTTCTGACCCACCTCGTCGCCAGGTGGCGTCCGGGTCCCCACACCCGGACGCCACCGCGCCGTCCCCGTTCCGCCCCCGGACGCCATCGGCGCCGTCCCGTTTTCGCGTAACAGCGCCTGGGCGTCGGCGCGCGCCCGCGCCGACGCCGGGAAAGGACCCCCGCATGAGCCTCTCGGCCACGACGGCGCCGCCGTCACCCGCCGCACCGCCACCCCGCCCGCCCGCGCGGCGCCGGTCCCGGTCGCACTCGCTGACCCGGTTGGACCTGAAGTACTCGCCGTACCTCTACATCGCGCCGTTCTTCGTCGTCTTCGGCATCTTCGGCCTCTACCCGATGCTGCGGACCGCCTGGATGTCCCTGCACGACTGGAACCTGATCGGCGAGCACAGCTTCATCGGCTTCGACAACTACGTTGCCCTGGTCAAGGACGAGTACTTCTGGAACGCCACCCTCAACACGTTCGGCATCTTCCTGCTGTCGACCATCCCGCAGCTGCTGCTCGCGCTGTTCCTGGCGAACCTGCTCAACCGCACCTTCCTGCGCGCCCGCACGTTCTTCCGGATGGCGATCTTCATGCCGAACGTGGTCTCGGTGGCCGCCGTGGCGATCGTCTTCGGCATGCTCTTCCAGCGCGACTTCGGCGTGATCAACTGGCTGCTGAGCTTCGTCGGGATCGACGCGATCGACTGGGACGCCGAGCGCTGGAGCTCCTGGACCGCCATCGCCTCCATGGTCAACTGGCGGTGGACCGGCTACAACACCCTGATCCTGCTCGCGGGCATGCAGGCCATCCCGCGCGACCTGTACGAGGCGGCGGCGCTCGACGGCGCCAGCCAGTGGAAGCAGTTCTGGCGGATCACCCTGCCGATGCTCACGCCGACCTTCGTCTTCGTGGTGATCCTCTCCACGATCGGCGGGCTCCAGCTCTTCACCGAGCCGCTCGTCTTCGCCAACGGCAACATCATCGGCGGCGACCAGCGCGAGTTCCAGACCCTGGCCATGTACATGTACGAGCTGGGCATCGAGAACCTCAACACCGCCGGCTACGGCGCCGCGGTCGCCTGGGCGATGTTCCTGATGATCGCCCTCGTCTCGGGGATCAACTTCCTGCTCGTCCGCCGCACGGTGAAGTGAGGAACGCCCAGATGAACTCGGCATCCCGGCGCCTGTGGCGCACCAGCCCGTTGACCTACGTCGCGCTCGTCCTGGCGACGCTCTTCTCGATCTACCCGTTCTACTACATGGTGGTCATCGCCACCCGCAGCCTCGACTCGATCAACGACGTCCCGCCGCCGGTCGCGCCCGCAGGGTCGTTCGGCGACAACTTCGGCCGGGTGCTCGACAACGAGGCGGCGAACTTCCTCACCGGCCTGCTCAACTCGGTGATCGTCTCCGGCATCGTGACGGTCTCCGTGGTGATCACCGGATCGCTGGCCGGATTCGCCTTCGCCAAGCTGCGCTTCCGGGGCCGCAACGCCCTGCTGCTGACGATCATCGTCACCATGATGATCCCGACGCAGCTCGGGCTCATCCCGCTGTGGGGCATGATCCAGGACCTGAACTGGTTCGACACCCTCTACGCGGTGACCGTGCCGTTCCTGGTCAGCGCGTTCGGCGTGTTCATGATGCGGCAGTACGCCACCCAGGCCATCTCCGACGAGCTGATCGAGGCGGGCCGGGTGGACGGGGCGAGCACCTTCCGGATCTACTGGAACATCGTGCTGCCCGCGCTGCGCCCGGCCGCCGCCGTGCTCGGCCTGCTCACGTTCATGGAGACCTGGAACTCGTTCCTGTGGCCGTACGCGGTGCTGACCAGCGAGAACCCGACGCTCCAGGTCTCGCTGGCCTTCCTGTCGTACGCCTACTACACCGACTACTCGCAGGTGTTCGCCGCCACGGCGGTGGGCACCCTACCGTTGGTCATCGTGTTCATCGTGTTCGGCCGCCAGATCGTGGGCGGCATCATGGAAGGTGCCGTCAAGTCGTGAGCAACCCCGCCAGCCCGCCCGCCGTCGGCGTCGTCGACGACCGTCCGCCGCTGACCTTCCCACCCGGCTTCCTCTGGGGCGCGGCCACCGCCGCGTACCAGATCGAGGGCGCCGCGGCCAAGGGCGGCCGGACGCCGTCGATCTGGGACACGTTCAGCCACACCCCGGGACGGGTCGTCGAGGGGCACACCGGCGACGTGGCCTGCGACCACTACCACCGCCTCGGCTCCGACGTCGCCCTGATGGCCGAGCTGGGGCTGAGGTCGTACCGGTTCTCGGTCTCCTGGCCGCGGGTGCAGCCGGGCGGCACGGGCCCCGCGAACGCCGAGGGGCTCGACTTCTACCGGCGGCTCGTCGACGAGCTGCTGGCGCACGGGATCGAGCCGTGGCTCACCCTCTACCACTGGGACCTGCCGCAGCCGCTGGAGGACGTCGGCGGCTGGCCGGCCCGGGACACCGCCGCGCGCTTCGCCGACTACGCCACGCTCGTCGCCGACGCGCTCGGCGACCGGGTGCGCTACTGGACCACGCTCAACGAGCCGTGGTGCTCGGCGTTCCTCGGTTACGGCTCCGGGGTGCACGCGCCGGGCCGCTCGGACGGCGCCGACGCCGTCCGGGCCGGACACCACCTGATGCTCGGCCACGGCCTCGCGGTGCAGGCGCTGCGCGCGGCCCGGCCGACCGCCGAGGTCGGGGTGACGGTCAACCTCTACCCGGTCACCCCGGCCAGCGACGCGCCCGCCGATGTCGACGCCGCGCGGCGCATCGACGGGCTGGCCAACCGCTTCTTCCTGGACCCGCTGCTGCGCGGGTCCTACCCGGCGGACCTGATGGCCGACCTCGCCAAGGTCACCGACTTCGGGCACGTGCGCGACGGGGACCTGGCGACCATCTCCACCCCGCTGGACGTGGTCGGCGTCAACTACTACAGCCGCCACGTGGTCGCCGCGCCGGTCCCCGGCGCGCAGCCGGAGCCGTACTGGCGGGCGCCGTCGTGCTGGCCGGGCAGCGAGGACGTCCGGTTCGTCACCCGGGGCGTCCCCGTCACCGACATGAACTGGGAGATCGACGCGCCCGGTCTGGTGGAGACGCTGCGTCGGGTCCACGAGGAGTACACCGACCTGCCGCTCTACGTCACCGAGAACGGCTCCGCCTTCGTCGACGAGGTGGTCGACGGGCGGGTGGACGACGTCGACCGGCTGGCGTACTTCGACGCCCACCTGCGCGCCGCGCACGAGGCGATCGAGGCCGGGGTGCCCCTGCGCGGATACTTCGCCTGGTCGCTGATGGATAATTTCGAGTGGGCCTGGGGCTACACCAAGCGGTTCGGGATGATCCACGTCGACTACGACACCCAGGTCCGCATCCCCAAGTCCAGTGCCAGGTGGTACGCCGAGGTGATCCGACGCAACGGTCTGGCCGCACAATAGGCCAGGGCCAGCCATCAACGGGCGGCCCCGGCACCACCCCGCACCGGGTGGCGCCGGGGCCGGTCCGCCGTCGGAGGAGCAGACAATGACAACGCAGCGCACCCGGTCGCTCGGGCGCCCGACCCTCGACGCCGTCGCCGCCCGCGCCGGCGTCGGTCGCGGGACGGTCTCCCGGGTGGTCAACGGCTCACCCCAGGTGAGCCCCGAGGCGCGCGCCGCGGTGCAGCAGGCCATCGCCGAGCTGGGGTACGTGCCGAACCGGGCCGCCCGCGCCCTGGTCACCCAGCGCACCGACTCGATCGCCCTGGTGGTCTCGGAATCCGGCGACCGGGTCTTCACCGAGCCGTTCTTCGCCGGCATCGTCCGGGGCGTCAGCTCGGGGCTGCTGGAGACCCCGTTGCAGCTCTGGCTGGCCATGGTGCAGTCGCCGATCGAGCGGGAGCGGGTCGAGCACCACCTGACCAACCAGCACGTCGACGGGGTCCTGCTGCTGTCGCTGCACGACTCCGACCCGCTGCCCACCCTGCTGGAGGAGCGCGGCCTGCCCACGGTGCTCGGCGGTCGCCCGGCCCGGATGCTGCAACCCGGGGCGCAGCCGGCGTACTACGTCGACGTGGACAACGTCGGCGGCGCCCGGCGGGCGGTGGAACACCTGGCCGGCCGGGGGCGGCGGCGCATCGCCACGATCGCCGGCCCGCAGGACATGGGCGCCGGCCTCGGCCGGCTGACCGGCTACCGGGAGGCGGTCAGGGCCGCCGGGGGCGCCGTCGACCCCGCCATGATCGCGTACGGCGACTTCAGCGAGGGCAGCGGGGCGGCCGGCATGCGCCGGCTGCTGGAGGTCTGCCCCGACCTCGACGCCGTCTTCGTCGCCTCGGACCTGATGGCGTTCGGGGCGCTGCGCGCGCTGCGCGAGGCGGGCCGGCGGGTGCCGGAGGACGTCGCGATGGTCGGCTTCGACGACGCCCCGATCGCCCGGCAGGCCGAGCCGCCGCTGACCACGGTCTTCCAGCCGGTGGAGGAGATGGGCCGGCAGATGGCCCGCCTGCTGGTCTCCCGCATCCGCGGCGACGAGCTCCCGTCGCCGCACATCCTGCTCGACACCCAGCTGATCGAACGCGCCTCCGCCTGATCCCCGGTCGCCGCACCTGCCCGACCCGGGGACGCAGCCGGCAGCGTGCCGCAGCGACGGTCTCCTCCGGCTGGACAAGTCGGCCTCCGTCCGCCACGGGGCCCGGCCTCCGTCCGCTGCGGGCCGCCGCGGGTCCCCGCCCCGCCGCCGGCCGTGGCCTTGCCCCCGGCTGCCGGCCCCGGGCCACCGCCTTCGCCGGCGACGACCGGCCTCGTGCCGCACCCTCCGCCCCCGGGCGGTATTCCGCCAGCGTGCCGGTCGAGCTGAGTCGTCTACGACATCACCGGCGACGGGCGAGCTTCTTGTCCGGCGGATGGGGCGGCGGTGTCTCGCGGGTGTGCCTGTCGAGCTGAGTCGTCTACGACATCATCGCCGGCGCTGGTCGGCGACCGCGTCGCTCCGGGACGGGGGCGGCGGGTCCGCGAAGGTCACCCGTCGTCGTTGAGTCGTCTGTGACATCAGCTCGACAGCGTCGATACCGCAGCATGCCCCGCCGCCCGCTGCTCATCCGCCCGCCGCTCGTCCGTCGGCCGCCGCCGCCCGTACGCAGCTCGTCCGGGCGGGCTGTGGCGTGGGCCCCGTCGGGGTGCCGGACGGGCGTCCGGCGGGCGTGTGGCGGGGAGGGGCCCGGCCAGGTGCCGTGGTCAGTCCGACCAGCGGCGCAGTTCGCGCTTGGCCAGCGAGGAACGGTGGACCTCGTCGGGGCCGTCGGCCAGGCGCAGCGTGCGGGACTGGGCCCAGAGGGCGGCGAGCGGGGTGTCCTGGCTGACGCCGGCGCCGCCGTACGCCTGGATGGCCTTGTCGATCACCCACTCGGCCATGGCGGGAGTGGCGATCTTGATGGCCTGGATCTCGGTGTGCGCGCCCTTGTTGCCGACCGTGTCCATCAACCAGGCGGTCTTGAGCACCAGCAACCGGGCCTGCTCGATGCGCACCCGCGACTCGGCGATCCACTCGCGCACCACGCCCTGCTCGGCGAGCGGCCGACCGAACGCGACCCGCTCCAGGGCCCGCCGGCAGAGCAGCTCCAGGGCCCGCTCCGCCATGCCGACCAGCCGCATGCAGTGGTGGATCCGGCCGGGGCCGAGCCGGGCCTGGGCGATGGCGAAACCGGCGCCCTCCGCCCCGACCAGGTTCTCCGCCGGCACGCGGACGTCGGTGAAGTCGATCTCGGCGTGGCCGCCGTGCGAGGCGTCGCTGTAGCCGAACACCGTCATGCCCCGCCGCACGGCGACGCCGGGGGTGTCCCGGGGCACCAGGATCATGCTCTGCTGGCGGTGCCGGTCGGCCTCCGGGTCGGTCTTGCCCATCACGATGAAGATCTCGCAGCGCGGGTCCATCGCCCCCGACGACCACCACTTGCGCCCGTCGACCACGTAGTGGTCGCCGTCGCGGGTGATCCGGGTCGCGATGTTCGTCGCGTCCGAGGACGCCACCTCCGGCTCGGTCATGCAGAACGCGGAGCGGATCTCGCCCTCCAGCAGCGGTCGCAGCCAGCGCTCCTGCTGCTGCGGCGAGCCGAACTCGGCGAGCAGCTCCATGTTGCCCGTGTCGGGCGCGGCGCAGTTGAGCGCCTCCGGGGCCAGGTGCGGGCTGCGCCCGGTCAGCTCGGCCAGCGGGGCGTACTGCAGGTTGGTCAGGCCGGCGCCGTGGCGCGGGTCGGGCAGGAAGAGGTTCCACAGGCCGCGCCTGCGCGCCTCGGCCTTCAGCTCGGCCATCACGGGGGGCCGGGCCCAGGGGTCGCCGGCGGCGGCCACCTGCGCCGCGTGCACCGGCTCCGCCGGGTAGACGTGCTCGTCCAGGAACGCGGTCAGCTCGGCCCGCAACTGCTCGGTGCGGGTGTCGTAGGCGAAGTCCATCAACGCTCCCTGGCGGCGGTCAGCCCGTGTTCGACCAGCGGTGCCACCATGTCGCCGATCCGGTCGAAGCCCTCGCCGAGCGTCTGCCCGAGAGTGTGCCGGTAGTGGATGCCCTCGCAGATCACCGCGAGCTTGAAGCAGCCGAGCGCGACGTGCCAGTGCAGCGGCCCGACGTCGACGTCGCCGCGCCCGGCGTACCGCGCGATCAGCTCCGTGCCGGTGGGGAACCCGGCGCGCGGGCCGAGCCCGTCGGCGACGGGGTTGCCGGCGGCCGAGTCGCTGCCACCCAGCACGTCCCAGTAGGTCAGCAGCAGCCCGAGATCGGCGAGCGGGTCGCCGAGGGTGGCCATCTCCCAGTCGAGCACGGCCCGTACGGCCACCGGGTCGACGGTGGCCAGCAGGTTGTCCAGCCGGTAGTCGCCGTGCACGATCCGGCCGGCGTTGGCGCCCTCCGGCGCGGTGCCGGCGAGCAGGTCGCGCAGCTCCTCGATGCCGGGCAGCGGCCGGCTGCGGGACCGGTCGAGCTGACCGGCCCAGCGGCGGACCTGCCGAGCCAGGTAGCCCTCCGGGCGGCCGAAGTCGGCAAGCCCCACCGAGGCGGGCTCGACCGCGTGCAGGGCGGCGAGGGTGTCCATCATCGCCATCGCCAGCTCGCGACGCTGGTCGGCGGTGAGCGGATCCGTCTGGGCGCGGGTGCGGAACACCTCGCCGTGCACCCGTTCCATCAGGTAGAAGGGCGCGCCGATCACCTCGGCGTCCTCGCAGAGCAGCAGCGCGGCGGGCACCGGCACGTCGGTCGGCGCCAGCGCGGAGATCACCCGGTACTCCCGGGCCATGTCGTGCGCGGTGGCCAGCACGTGCCCGAGCGGCGGGCGGCGCAGCACCACCTCCCGCTCGCCGACGCCGAGCAGGTAGGTCAGGTTGGACTTGCCACCCGCGATCAACCGGGCGCGCAGCGGGCCGTCGGCCAGCTCGGGCCGGTGCCGGGCCAGGTGACCGGCGAGCCGGTCGAGATCCAGCCCGCGGGGGGAGGCGGCGGGGACAGGCACGCTGCCCGGCCCGTGCGCGTCGACGGCCGGCTCGGTCATCCGAATAGTTGATGGCACCTCCGCCATGTTGTCAAGGTCGGGGTGTGACCCTCGGGACATGCCGCGGCAACAGGGGCGAAACGGCCGCCGGCCAGGCTGGGGCCCAGCCTGCCGGCCAACGGCGCCGGCCCGCCGAGCGGAGGGTTCAGACATGTTGCTGCGAGTTCGGGTCACCCTGCCGGACCGTCCCGGCACGCTCGGTCAGGTGGCGCGCACCATGGGCGTGTCCGGCGCGGACATCGTCCAGGTGGTCGTCCTGGAGCGGCTCGGCGGGCGGGCGGTGGACGACTTCACCGTGGTCTGGCCGGGCGCTGCGCGGGTCGAGCGGCTGCTCGCCGGGCTGGCGGCGATCCCCGGCGTCCGGGTGGACGGGGTGTGGCGGGCGATCGGCACACCCACCACGTCAGGGCAGGACGCCGAGCTGCTGGCCCAGGTCGCGGCCAACCCGGTCGAGGGCGCGGCCACCCTGGTCGACGCCGTCCCCGGCCTGCTCGCCGCCGACTGGGCGGTCGCCGCGGTGGTGCCGGTCGACTGGGCCGCCCGCACCGGCGCCGCCGGGGAGGCGAGCGTCGGGTACGCGAGCTGGCGCGCGCCCGTACCGCCGCCGCTGCCGGAGGTGACCCCGCTGCGCGCGCGGGCGATCAGCGTGCCGGGCGGCGCGCACTTCGCGGTCGCGCCGTTCGGCCGGGCCGGCCTGGTGCTGGTGGTGGCCCGGGAGTGCGCCGGGACGCCGGCCGCGGCGGCGTTCCACGCCACGGAGGTGGACCGGCTGGCGCAGCTCGTCCGGGCCGCCGCGGTGATCCTCGGCGACCGGCTCGACCCGGTCGGGGCGCCGCCGGTGGCCGCGAACCCCTGAGCCGGACCGGCGGCCGGTGTGGCGCAGGTCGCCGCGGTGCGACCGGAGCCGTCACCCGGGGGCAACCGGCCCGCAACAGCGACCCGCGAGCCTCGTACGGGGGAAGGGAGCGAACCATGACGCTGTGGCGGATCCGGGCGACCGTGGACGACCGGCCGGGCTACCTGTCGGTGCTGACGGCGAGCCTGGCGTTGCGAGGGGTCAACATCCTCGCCGTGCAGGTGCACACCACCGAGCGGGGCGCCGTCGACGATTTCCTGGTCGACGCGCCCGACTCGCTCGACGAGGCCGGCCTCGTCGCCGCCGTGCACCGGGGGCGGGGGCGGGACTGCTGGGTGGCGCGCAGCGAGGCGCGCGGGCTCGCCGACCAGCCGACCCGGGCGCTCGGCCTGGCCACCCGGCTGGTGCGGGACCCGGACGCGACCGGCGAGACGCTGCGCGCCCTGCTCGGCGCGGACGCGGTCGCCTGGCGGCCCGCGTCGACCGGCTCCGGCGGCGGGCTCGCCGAGACGACGATGCTGCTGGACGACCCGGCCGGCGGGTCGTTCGCGCTGCGCCGCGCCGTGCCGGGCTTCACCCCGGCCGAGTACGCCCGCGCCCAGGCCCTGGTCGAGCTGTCGGCGGCCGTCGCGCGCCGGGCCGCCGAGCAGGTCACCCTGGTGCTGCCCGACGGCGCCGAGGCGGCCGTACGACCCGCGACCGTCGACGACCTGCCCGGCGTCGTCGAGTTGCACGAGGGCTGCTCGGCGCGCAGCCGGCACCGCCGCTACCTGGGCGGTGCGGCGGCTCCCTCGCCGGCCCGGCTGCGCCGGCTGCTGGAGCCGGCCCGGGGCGTGACCCTGCTCGCCACGGCCGGCGGCGCCGGCGCGACCGGGTCCGTGGTGGCGATGGCGAACCTGCTCGCCGAGGGCGACGAGGCCGAGGCGGCGCTGCTGGTGCGCGACGACTGGCAGCGGCGGGGCCTCGGCTCGGCCCTGCTGCGCCGGCTGGTCCGGCACGCCGAGCAGGCCGGTCACGCGGCCCTTGTGCTGCACGTCCACGCGGAGAACGCGCCGATGCTGCGCACCGTGCGGCGGCTCGACCGGCCGGCCGCGGCCGAGCGGGACGGCGCGCTGGTCAGCCTCACCGTCCCGCTCACCGCGGGCGTGCCCTCGGTCAACGGAAGGGGCCCCTGCTGACGCGGCGGGCGCGCGGAGGCGTCACGTCGCGGGTGCGCGCGTCCCCTGCACGCAGAACCGGTTGCCCTCCGGGTCGGCGAGCACCACGTACGGCGGTTCGGCCGGGTGCGGGTCGGTCGGGTAGTGCCGCCAGTCGACCGGGTGCGCGCCCAGCGCCACGAGCCGCGCCACCTCCTCGTCGAGGTCCCGGTCGCCGGCGTCGATGTCGAGGTGGATGCGGGGGAACTCCTCGGCCGGGCTCTCGCTGACGTCCATGGCGATGGCGGTGCCCGGCACGCCGGGCGGCGGCTCCAGCACGATCCAGTCGTCGCCGGCGTACCGGGGCGGGCGGCGGTGGTAGCCCAGCGCGGCTGACCAGAAGGCCGCCGCCCGCTGCGGGTCGGACACTCCCAGGGAGAGTTGCGCGATGATCGACATCACTCGACGGTACGCGTCCGTGGTGTCGGCAGGGCCCCCTGCGACGTGCACAGGGGGCGCTGCCTCACGTCTCAGGTGGCGGGGTAGCTGCTGTAGTCGGGGAAGTTGCCGTAGAGCCGGCCGTCGCCGCCCTGGGTGACCGCGTGCACCAGCAGGTCTCCACCGACGAAGGCGCCCTTCCAGGACGCGCCCCGGCCGCCGAACGGCTCGTCCCGGTCGCCCCGGGAGCGCGGCTTGTTGATGCCCACCTTGAACGCCTGGAGGTCGACCGCGAGCTTGCCGGCCAACTCCTCGTCGTCGCAGGCCAGCGAGGCGACCAGCGCGCCGTTCGAGGCGTTCATCGCGGCCAGCAGCTCGTCGGTGGTGTCGACGACGACGATGGTGTCGACCGGGCCGAACGGCTCGGCGTGCATCAGCCGGGACCGTCCGGGCGGGGCCAGCAGCACCGACGGGGCCACGTACGCCGACGTGTCCTGCCCGTCGAGGAACGGCGCGCCGTGCAGCTTGCCCCGGTGCAGCGGCACGGCGCCGCCGCGTACCGCCTCGTCGACCTTGCGGCGCAGCTCGTCGGCCTTGGCGGCGCTGATCAGCGGGCCGAAGTCCAGCTCGGGCAGCGGGTCACCGGCGCTCCAGTCGTCGCCGACGGCGAGCGGGTGCCCGAACCGGACGGAGCGCACCACGGGCAGGTACATGTCGAGGAACTCGTCGACGAGGTCCCGCTGGACCACGAAGCGCGGGTACGCGGTGCAGCGCTGCTTGCCGTACTCGAAGCCCTTCTTCAGGTGCCCGGCGAGCAGGTCCCACTGGGAGAAGTCCCAGATGCCCCAGGCGTTGAGGCCCTCCTGCTCGATGAAGTGCCGCTTGTCGCTGTCGAGCAGCGCGGCGGCGACCTTGCCGCCGTTGGAGCGCCCGCCGACGAACGCGACGGCGCCGATCTCCGGCGCCCGTACGAGCACCTCGGACAGCTCCTCGCCGCCGCCGGAGACCAGGGTGGCGGGCAGCCCGGCCCGGTGCATCAGCGCGTGCGCGACCGTGAGGCAGACCGCCCCGCCCTGCGACGGGGTCTTCGCGATGACGGCGTTGCCGGCGAGCAGCTGCACCAGCTCGGCGTGCACGAGGACGCTCATCGGGTAGTTCCACGACGCGATGTTGCTGACCGGCCCCGGCAGTGGCTCCCGGCCGTCGGCGAGCATCCGGTCGATCTCGCCCGCGTACCACCGGACGCCGTCCAGCGCCCGGTCCACGTCGGCGCAGGCCAGCCGCCACGGCTTGCCGATCTCCCAGACCAGCAGCAGGGCGAGCAGGTCGCGGTGGGCGGTGAGCGCGTCGAGCGCGTCGCCGACCCGGGCCTTGCGTTCGGCGAGCGGGGTGTCGGCCCAGGCCCGGTGCGCGGCGGCGGCGTGCGTGACCGCGGCGCGGGCGGACTCGGCGTCGAGGCGGGCCAGGTTGACCAGCACGGTGTTGTCCACCGGCGTGCGCACCGGGCTGGGCGAGCCCACGGCGTGCCAGTCGCCGCGGACGAGGTTGTGCAGCGTGGTGACGTCGTCGACCGGGGAGCCGAACGCCTCCGGCACGGCGGCCACCGCGCGGGCGAGGGTGTCGGACCAGGAGGTGCCTTCGGCGAGTCGTAGAGCCATCGCGATCTCCTCAGGGTTGACCGGGGGAGCGGCGGCGTCGATGGCACCGCTGGTGAGGCGTACTGTCGCGCGTCGGGAAGCGGCCCGGCAACAGTACGTTCGTATGCCGGAACGCCAGCCCCGCGTCCCGCCGGTCCCACCGCGTTCTTCCGGATCCCGTCCGATGGCCTGGCCTGGGCACATGACGGCATTGCATCGACCTACTTAGATGATGTGATGAACGTCCGGTGGTCGCGGGAGGCCCGCCGGCGTCGGGTGGCGGGCCGTCCGGGGCGGAGACGAGGACCGGCCGCCGGACGAGGTGTCCGGCGGCCGGGTCGGCGCTGGGTGGGGTCAGCTCGTGAAGGTGACGTCGTCGCGACGACGGCGCATCATCAGCAGCGCGCCGCCGCCGATGAGGGCGAGGCCGCCCAGCGCGATGCTGGTGGTCGCCACGCCCGTCAGCGGCAGGCCGCCCTCGCCGCCGCCGCTGCCACCGGGGCTGGCCGTCGGCGACGCGGTGGCCGGTGCCGATGGCGAGGCGGAGCCCGACGGCGACTCCGACGGCGACTCCGACTCCGACGGCGGGGCGGACGCGCTCGGGGAGGCCGACTCCGACGGGGACTCCGACGGCTGCGGCGACTCCGAGGTGGTCGCCGACGGGCTGGGGCTCGGCGACTGCGACGGCGCGGTGCCCCCGCAGGTGTGGCTCAGGTTGAACTTGCCGGTGGTGCCGGTGATGACGGCGCTGCCGTCCAGCAGGGTCCAGCCGGCCGGGGTGAAGAGGTAGGCGTGGATCAGCCGGTCCTCGTTCTTCCCCGCCGGGTAGAGGGCGTCGGGGTGGGCGTCGTCGGCGTCCGGCACGGTGACGGTGACCTCGCCCGTGCCGGTCCCGAAGGTCAGCGTCAGGCTCTCGAACCCGCCCGAGGCCTTGCCGCCGGGCAGGACGAAGTGCCAGCCGTCGTGGTCCGCCGGGCGGTCCGCGAACCGCGGGTCGGCGCAGTCCCGAGTGGAGAAGCCGCCGGCCGACTCGTCCCGGTGGTCCGGGTTGATCGCAATGCTGCTCGACGCCCAGGCCGGGGTGGCGAGGGCGAGGCAGGCGGTGGCGGCTGCGGTGGAAACGGCCGCGCGCGCCACGCGCCGACGGTGTGGCATGAGGATTCCTCCGGAATTGATCGAGGGGGCGGCCCATGATCGCACGATGAGTGACGGTCCTGGGTATCGGGTGATCGGCCTGAGCTGCCGATACGCGTCACCCCTCTTCTCGGCGGCAGGGGAATCCGTCACTCTCGGTGGGCGCGTCGCTGTAACGCTTTCGCTCCCGCGGGCGCTCCCGCGGCGTCGGCCCACCCCCGTCCGGCGCCGCGGTGCTTCCCAAATCGCCCGCGCCCGTCTTACATTGTCGACTATCCATGGGAGCGCTCCCGGCGACCATGGTCGTACCGCGCTCACCCCGCCCGTGCCCCCACCACCCCCTCGCCACGCGGACGCACCGCCCGCAGCGTCGCGCCCGCCGGTGCCCGACGGGCGACACCACCGACAGGAGCACCTGATGCGCCATCCGAGTTCTCCGCGCCCGCCGGGCGCCCCGCCCCGGTCACGCCGCCTGTTGGCCGCCGGCACCGCCCTCGCCGCCGGCCTCGCCCTCGCCGTCACCGGCCCGGCGCCCGCGTCCGCCGTGGACGCCACGCCGACCGCCGCGACCGCCGGCACGGCACGGACCGCACCTGCCGCGGCCGGCGCGTTCAACTACGCCGAGGCGTTGCAGAAGTCGCTCTACTTCTACGAGGCGCAGCAGTCCGGCCCGCTGCCGGACTGGAACCGGGTCTCCTGGCGCGGCGACTCCGCGCTCACCGACGGCGCCGACGTCGGGCTGGACCTCACCGGTGGCTGGTACGACGCCGGCGACCACGTCAAGTTCGGCTTCCCGATGGCGTTCAGCGCCACCATGCTCGCCTGGGGCGCCGTCGAGTACCGCGCCGGCTACGTCGCCTCCGGCCAGCTGCCCCACCTGCTCAACAACCTGCGCTTCGTCAACGACTACTTCATCCGGGCGCACCCGGCCCCCAACGTCCTCTACGGACAGGTCGGCAAGGGCGACGACGACCACAAGTGGTGGGGCCCCGCCGAGGTGCTGCCGATGGCGCGGCCCGCGTACAAGATCGACGCGAGCTGCGGCGGCGCGGACCTGGCCGGTGAGACGGCGGCGGCGATGGCCGCGTCGTCCATGGTGTTCCGGCCCACCGACGCCGCCTACGCCGACCGACTGCTCGGTCACGCCAGGCAGCTGCACACGTTCGCCGACACGGTGCGCAAGAACTACCACGAGTGCATCACCGACGCGACCAGCTTCTACCGCTCCTGGAGCGGCTGGCAGGACGAGCTGGTCTGGTCCGCGATCTGGCTGCACCGGGCCACCGGCGAGGCCGCCTACCTCGCCAAGGCCGAGAGCGAGTACGACAGGCTCGGCACCGAGAACCAGAGCACCACCCGCTCCTACAAGTGGACCATCGCCTGGGACAACAAGCAGTTCGGGGCGTACGTGCTGCTGGCCAACCTGACCGGCAGGCAGAAGTACGTCGACGACGCCAACCGCTGGCTGTACTACTGGACCGTCGGCGTCAACGGACAGCGGGTGCCGTACTCGCCCGGCGGGATGGCCGTGCTCGACTCGTGGGGGGCGCTGCGCTACGCCGCGAACACCGCCTTCGCCGCCCTCGTCTACAGCGACAGGACCACCGACGCCACCCGCAAGGCCCGCTACCACGACTTCGCAGTCCGGCAGATCGACTACGCGCTCGGCGACAACCCGCGCGCCTCCAGCTACGTCATCGGGTTCGGGGCCAACCCCCCGAAGAACCCGCACCACCGCACCGCGCACGGCTCCTGGTGGGACAGCCAGACCGTGCCCGTCGAGACGCGGCACACCCTCTACGGCGCGCTGGTCGGCGGTCCGTCGGCGGCCAACGACGCGTACACCGACAACCGGTCGGACTACGTGATGAACGAGGTCGCCACCGACTACAACGCCGGCTTCAGCTCCGCGCTGGCCCGGCTCACCCAGGAGTACGGCGGCACCCCGCTCGCCGGCTTCCCCCGCGCCGAGACGCCCGACATCGACGAGCTGACCGTGGAGACCACGGTGATGCAGGCCGAGCCGCGCGCCACCGGCCTCAAGGCCATCGTCTACAACAAGTCCGCCTTCCCGGCCCGCGCGCTGACCGACGGGAAGTTCCGCTACTACTTCCGCCCCGACGGCACCGGCCCGGTCACCGTGACCCCCGGCTACACCCAGGGCTGCCCGTCGCCGTCCAGCGCCAGGCAGTTCTCCGGCGACGTCTGGTACGTCGAGGTGGACTGCACCGGGCACACCATCGCGCCCGCCGGGCAGTCGCAGCACCGGATGGAGGTGCAGTTCAAGATCGGCGTGCCCGAGGGCGGCACCTGGGACCCGACGAACGACCCGTCGTACCAGGCGACGGCGGGGCCGAACCGCAAGGTCACCCTCTACTCCGGCGCCACCCGGATCTGGGGCGAGGAGCCCGCGCCGGCCACCCCCGACACCACCGCGCCGACGGTGCCCGGCACCCCCGTCGCCTCGGCCGTCACCGCGACCGGGCTGACCCTGACCTGGCCCGCGTCCACCGACGCCGGCGGCAGTGGGCTGGCCGGCTACGAGGTCACCCAGGCGCAGGTGGGCAGCGACGCGCTCGTCCTGCTCAACGCGACCACGAACACCCTGGCGGTGACCGGGCTGCTGCCCGAGCGCACGTACCGGTTCACGGTGCGGGCCCGCGACGGCGCGGGCAACCGCTCCGCCGCCTCGCCCGTGGCCGAGGTGAGCACGCCCGTCGCCCCGGCCCCCGACACCGTCGCACCGACCCGCCCCGGCACCCCGACCGCCTCGGCGGTCACCGCCACCGGGCTCACGCTGAGCTGGGCGGCGTCGACCGACAACGTCGGCGTCACCGGCTACCGGGTCTACCGGTCGGCCGCCGGTGGGGACACGCTTGTCGGCTCGCCCACCGGCACCACGCTGGCGCTGACCGGGCTGACCGCGGCCACCGCGTACCAGTTCTTCGTGGTGGCGGTGGACGCGGCCGGCAACGCCTCGGCGGCGTCCGCGCCGGTCGCGGTCACCACCGCCGACCCGCCCGTGTCCGGCGGCTGCGCGGTGGCCTGGACGACCAGCACCTGGGACAGCGGCTTCACGGCGAACGTCACCGTCACCAACACCGGCACGACCGCGATCGACGGCTGGACGCTCGCCTTCGGCTTCCCCAGCGCCGGCCAGAAGGTCGGCCAGGGCTGGTCGGCGACCTGGACCCAGACCGGCACCGCGGTCACCGCCACCAACATCTCCTACAACGGTCGCCTCGCGCCGGGGGCGTCGACGAGCGTCGGCTTCAACGGCACCCACACCGGTACGAACCCGAAGCCCACCGCCTTCACCCTCAACGGCACCCCCTGCACGGTCTCCTAGCCGCACAAGATCTTGGACAGTTGCCGTTCCCTGCGGACGGCAACTGTCCAAGATTTACATCCCGGCTCGCCAGCCGGCGGCCGTCAGGGCGCGGCGGACCGAGGCGGCGACCTCGTCGGGGCGGGCGCGGACCAGCCACGCGGGAAGCGGAGGATGCGGACCCCCGAGGTCCAGACGTCGTTCTGGCGTCTCATGTCGGCCGCCCAGTGCCGGACGTCCATGTGGTGCGCCCCGTCGATCTCGACGTGCAACCCCCACTCCCGCCAGTACGCGTCGAGCCACCGCGTCCGCCCGAGGCGTCGGTGCGCCGCTGTTGGAGGCGGGGCGCGGGCAGGCCGTGACGGCGGCAGAGCCGGACGAAGTCGATCTCCGAGAGCGCCTCCGCGCCGCCGGCGATGTCGGCCACGGTCTGCCGGATCAACGCCCGTCGACGGGCCTGGGGCAGCGCGTCCAGCACCGCCGACAACTCTTCCGGCGTGACCCGCCGCTGCTGACAGCCGGCCGCCAACGCCGCCTGCGCCTGATCGACGGTGCGGGCCCAGCCAGCCGCGTCCACCAGCGCCGGGGCCGTGGTCGTCCGCGGCGGGCGGGCGAGCTGAAGATGCTCCGGCGGCAGCTTCGACGCGCGGTGCACGACGACCGCCGGCATGTCGGTCGGCAGCCGGCCCAGCACGGTGCGGCCCGCCCGCCGGTGCGCTGGCACGAGCACGTGCAGCGGCTCACTGCGCAACCCGCGTACGCCCGCCTCGGCGGCGGCCGTCGGACCGGCCAGCACCGCCCCGGGACCCGCGGCGAGCACCGCCACCCACAACTGCTGGTCGCGGGTGAGCCGGCCGTTGCCCATCAGCACGACGCCCCGGCAGACCGAGCGCCACCGCCCGGAGCGCACGCGTCCGCGTACGGTGCCCTCGGTCAGCGACCGGGTCACCTGGGCGGTGGTGACGACGCCGGCCTGCGCGAACGCCAGCCAGTCGAGCGCGTCGGCCTCGGCCGGGAGGTCGGGGTTCACCCGTGCCACCCTCGCCGCCGGCCGCGCCGCCCACCGCCCCGCGCGCAGATCCCGGGCGGTCTCCGCCTCCCGCGAGCGGTAGCCGGCCGGGAATCGGGGCATAACCTCCTCGTGGAACTGGTGACGGTGGGGCACGGGACGGCGGACCGGCAGCGGCTGGGCGAGCTGCTGACCGGCGCCGGGGTCGCGCTCGTCGTGGACGTGCGGCGCTTCCCGGCGAGCCGGACCAACCCGGACGTACGCCGGGAGGAGCTGGCCCGCTGGCTGCCGGCGGCGGGCGTGGACTACCGCTGGGAGCAGCGCCTCGGCGGCCGGCGGCACACCCCGGCCGGCGCCGACGAGCCGGACAGCTGGTGGACCGTCGCCGCCTTCCGGGCGTACGCGGCGTACACCCGTACCGCCGACTTCCGGGCGGCGCTGGACGCGGTGCTGGCCGACGCGGCCGCCCGGACCACGGCGGTGATGTGCAGCGAGAGCGTCTGGTGGCGCTGCCACCGGCGGCTGATCGCCGACGTCGCCGTGCTGGCCCGCGGCGTGCCGGTGCGCCACCTGATGCCCGACGGCCGGCTCACCCCGCACCGCCCCGCCGAGGGCGCCCGCCGGCTGCCCGACGGCGGCCTCGTCTGGGACGGGTGACCGACGGGCGGCGCGTTCGGTGCGCAGTCGACTCAGTCGGCCAGTTCGTCGGCGAGCAGGTCCATCAGCAGCCCGTCGTGCCAGCGTCCGTCCTCGCCGCGCTCGTAGCCGCGCAGCACCCCGACGGGGCGGAAGCCCACCTTCGCGTACGCCCGCACGGCCGCCGTGTTCGCCGCCGCCGGGTCGATGGTGAACCGGTGGTGGCCGTGCTCGTCGATCAGGTGCCGGACCAGGGTGCGGATCGCGTCACCGCCCAGCCCCGCGCCGCGTACCGCCGGGTCGAGGAAGAGGTCCATGCTGGCGTGCCGGTAGTCGGGGTCGTCCTCGGCGTACCACTGGATCGCCCCGACGACCCGGCCGTCGTGCTCGATCGCGTACACCGACAGGGACTCGTCGGCGAGGTCGGCACGGACGGACGCGACCAGGTCGTCGCCGCCGCGCCACCAGCGCCGGACCTCCGGGGTGGCCCGGATCGCGGCGAGCGCCGCCACGTCCGCGGCCGTCGCCGGCCGCAGGGTCACCGCCCGGCCCCGCAGCATCCGCCTCAGCCCCGCATCTCGCCGTGCTCGACGCAGACCGCCGCCCAGCCGACCGGCAGCACCTGCACCTTCATCCGGCGGCGGCAGTACGCGCAGAAGCGCGGCGGCTCCAGCACCCGGGCCGCCGCGCACCCGTCGTGCGACCCGACCGCCACGGCCTCGCCGCAGCGGTCGCACCAGGCGGCCGACGCCCCGTCGGCCGCCGTCGCCGCGTCACTCGTCGTCACCGGGGCGCTCACAGCGTGGCGGAGAGCGCCTTGACGGGCATCTTCAGGTCGTCGAGCAGCTCCAGGTCGGCGTTCGCCGGCCGACCCAGGGTGGTCAGGTAGTTGCCGACGATGACCGCGTTGATGCCGCCGAGCAGGCCGTCGCGGGTGCCCAGGTCACCGAGGGTGATCTCCCGGCCGCCCGCGTACCGCAGGATGGTGCGCGGCATGGCCAGCCGGAAGGCGGCGATGGCGCGCAGCGCGTCCTTGCCCTCGACCACCGGCCGGTCGCCCAGCGGCGTGCCGGGGCGGGGGTTGAGGAAGTTCAGCGGCACCTCGTGCGGGTCCAGCTCGGCGAGCTGCGCGGCGAACTCGGCCCGCTGCTCCACCGTCTCGCCCAGGCCGAGGATGCCGCCGCAGCACACCTCCATGCCCGACTCGCGGACCATCCGCAGGGTCTCCCAGCGCTCCTCCCACGAGTGCGTGGTGACCACGTTGGGGAAGTAGGAGCGGCAGGTCTCCAGGTTGTGGTTGTAGCGGTGCACGCCCATGTCGACCAGCTCGTCGACCTGCTCCTTGCTGAGCATCCCCAGCGACGCGGCCACCTGGATGTCGACCTCGGCCTTGATCGCGGCGACGCCCTCGCGCATCTGCTTCATCAGCCGGGCGTCCGGGCCGCGCACGGCCGCCACGATGCAGAACTCCGTCGCCCCGGTCGCCGCGGTCTGCTTCGCCGCCTCGACCAGCGAGGGGATGTCCAGCCAGACCGACCGGACCGGGGAGGTGAACAGCCCGGACTGCGAGCAGAAGTGGCAGTCCTCCGGGCACCCGCCGGTCTTCAGCGAGACGATGCCCTCGACCTCCACCTCCGGCCCGCACCAGCGCATCCGCACCTCGTGGGCGAGCTGGAGGGCGGCGGGCAGCTGCTCGTCGGGCAGGTTCAGCACGGCGAGGACGCCGGCCTCGTCGAGACCGACGCCGTTCTCCAGCACCTGGGTTCGGGCCTGGTCGAGGATCTCTGGCATGGCTCGTACCCTACAAGGCCAGCTCGCCGGGATGAACGGCCCGCGTGTCGGCACCCGGGGAGGCGGGGTGGACACGCCGGGCGCTGGCCGGTGGGTGGTAATTTCGCCCGGCGGAAGCGGCCGACGACGGCCGGCGCGGCGTGTGGGGGTGACGGTGGCGGACTGGCTGGCGGCGCTCGGCCGCCGCGCCGAACTACGCGCGAAGGCGGGACTGACCCGCCGGCTGCGACCCCGGGCCGCCGGCGACGCCGTCGTGGACCTGGCCGGCAACGACTACCTCGGCCTGGCCACCCACCCCGAGGTCACCGCCGCGGCGGCGCGGGCCCTGTCGGCGTACGGGCTGGGGGCCACCGGGTCGCGGCTGGTGCGCGGCTCCACCGACGCCCACCACGCCCTCGAGGACGCCCTCGCCGACTGGCTCGGCGCCGAACGGGCACTCGTCTTCTCCTCCGGCTACCTGGCCAACCTCGCGGCGGTCCGGGCGCTGGTGCGGCCCCGTACGCTGCTCGTCTCCGACGCCCACAACCACGCGTCCCTGATCGACGGGTGCCGCATCTCCGGCGCGGAGACCGTGGTGACCCCGCACGCCGACGTGGCGGCGGTCGCCGCCGCGCTCGCCGCCGCACCGGGTCGACCGGCGGTGGTCGTCACCGAGTCGGTCTTCTCCGTCGACGGCGACCTCGCCCCGCTGGCCCGGCTGCACGCCGTCGCCCGGGAGCACGGCGCGCTGCTGCTGGTCGACGACGCGCACGCCCTCGGGGTGACCGGCCCGGCCGGTGCCGGGGGTGTGGCCGCCGCCGGCCTCGCCGGTCAGCCCGACGTCGTGGTCACGGCCACCCTCTCCAAGGCCCTCGGCGGCGCGGGCGGGGTCGTCGCGGGGCCGGCGGAGTTCGTCCGGCACGTGATCGAGACCGGCCGGACCTTCATCTTCGACACCGCGCTGCCCCCGGCCGTCGCCGCCGGCGTGCACGCCGCCCTCGGGCTGGCCCGCGCCGGCGACGACCTGCGCGCCGAACTGGCCGAGCGGGCCGCCCTGGCCGTACGCCGGCTGGGCGCCGCCGGGCTGGCGGTCTCCGCCCCCGACGGCGCGGTCGTCTCGGTCACCGCCCCCGGCCCCGAGGCGGCGACCGCCTGGGCGGCCGACTGCCGCGACCGGGGGGTCGCCGTCGGCTGCTTCCGGCCGCCGTCCACGCCGGACAGCCGGTCCCGGCTGCGGCTGACCATCGGCGCCGGCGTCCCCCGGGCGGACTTCGAGCGGGCCCTGGAGACCATCGTGGAGTGTGCCCCGTGAGCGCGAGGAGTCACGACGTGACGGGGCCGTGGCGGGGGCCGGTGCTGGTGACCGGCACCGACACCGACGTCGGCAAGACGGTGGTCACCGCCGCGATCGCCGCCGCCGCGCAGGCGGCCGGGCTGCGGGTCTCGGTGGTCAAGCCCGCCCAGACGGGTACGGCCGGAGGTGGGCCGGGCGACGTCGACGCGGTCAACCGGCTGGCGGCCCCGCTGACCGGCCGGACCCTGGCCAGCTTTCCCGACCCGCTCGCCCCGCTGGCGGCGGCCCGCGTCGCCGAGTTGCAGCCGCTGGCGCTGCAGCCCGTCGTCGACGCGGTCCGCGAGGAGGCCGACAAGCACGACCTGGTGCTCGTCGAGGGCGCGGGCGGCCTGCTCGTGCCGATGGGGCTGCGGCCGGAGGGGAAGTCCTGGACGGTGGCGGATCTGGCGGTGGAGCTGGGCTGCCCGGCCGTGGTGGTGACCCGGGCGGGTCTGGGCACCCTGAACCACACCGCGCTGACGCTGGAGGCGCTGGAGCGCCGGGGCGTGCCGGCCGGCGTGGTGGTCGGCGCCTGGCCGGCCGCGCCGGAGCTGGTGCACTGGGCCAACCTGACCGATCTGGTGCCGAGGTTGCTGGGTGCCCTGCCGGCCGGGACCGGCGCGATGGATCCGGGGGTGTTCCGGCGGTCCGCGTCCGGCTGGCTCACCCCGCTGCTGTACGGGGTGCTCGACGACTGGCGCGCGTGGGCCGAGGAGATCAGCTGAGCACCTGACTTTCGTCGGTGCCGCCGCAGGTCGGGCGTGGGTAGCCTGGCCGCCGTGGGGAACTGGTGGTCCGTCCGGGCGGGCGGCGCGGTGCGGTCCCGGGAGGTCGTCCGGCGGCTGCTCGGCGACCTGCTCCTGTGGGCGACGACCGCTGCCCCGATCGCGTCGGCGCTTGTCACCCCGCCGCACTCGGGGCCGGCCACCGCCCGGCTGGCCGGCGCGTTGCTGCTGCTCACGGTGGCGGTCGCGGTGAGCCGGCGCTGGCCGGTGGCCGCCCTGGTTGGGGTGGTGCTCGGGTCGCTGCTGGACGGCAACTTCCTCTTCGCGATCCCGGTGTTCAGTTATCTGACCGGTCGCCGCAGCGCCACCGCCCGCACGGCCGCCGTCGCCTTCGCCGCGCTCGCGGCCGGCGGCACCGTGCTCAACCTGGGGCTGCTCGGCACCGGCGCGGCCACCTGGTTCCTGCTCGCCTCGGTGCTGCTCTTCGCCGGGGTGTTCCCGTGGCTCGTCGGGCGGTACCGGCGGCAGCAGGCCGCCCTGACCGAGGCCGGCCGCCGGCACGCCGAGGCGCGGGAGCGGGAGCGGCGGGGCACCGCGGAGCGGGTCCGACTGCGGGAGCGGGCCCGCATCGCCCAGGAGATGCACGACTCGCTCGGGCACGACCTGAGCCTGATCGCCCTGCGCGCCGCCGCGCTGGAGGTCGCCGGCGATCTTCCGCCCCGGCACCGGGCCGCCGCCGCGGAGCTGCGCGCCAGCGTCTCCGCCGCCACCGAGCGGTTGCACGGGATCATCGGCGTGCTGCGGGAGCCGGACGGCGCGGCGACCACCCGGCCGGCCGACGAGAGCGTCACCGAGCTGGTCGACGGGGCCCGGGAGGCGGGCATGGCGGTGCGGCTGGACGGCGCGCAGGCCCTCGCGCAGCTGCCGCCGATGGCCGCGTACGCCGCGCACCGGGTGGTCCGGGAGGCGCTGACGAACGCCGCCCGGTACGCCCCCGGCGCGGCGGTCACCGTCGTTCTGGCCCGCGACGGCGAGCAGGCCGAGGTGGCAGTCGTCAACGCGCCGCCGCCGGCCGGGCCGCTGCCGGGTCCGCCGTCCACCGGTTCCGGCCTGCTCGCCCTCGCCGAACGGGTCCGGCTCGTCGGCGGCGCCCTGACGACCGGTCCACGCGACGGTGGCGGCTTCGCCGTCCGCGCCCGGCTGCCGGTCGCCGGACCGGGCGGCGCCGACGCCCTCCCGCCCGCGGCCGCCTGGCCGGACGTCGGGTCGCCGGATGTCGGGTCGCCGGACGTCGGGGCGGCGGGGGAGCGGGCGGGCGAGGCCGAACGGCGGCTGCGCGACGCCCGCCGGCGGGTCCGGCTCAGCCTGCTGACGGCGCTCGGCGCCCCGGCGGGCCTCGCGCTGGTCCTCGCGTTGGTCTACTACCCGGTCGCCACCGCCGGGACGGTCCTCGACGACGGGGCCTTCGCACGGATGCCCCTCGGCGCGCAGCGCGGCGAGTTGACCGGGCTGCCCCGACGACAGCTCGACCCGCCCGCCGGGACGGCACGCCCCGGCTGCGAGCACTACACCGACGGCAACTTCCCCCTGGCCCAGCCGACGTGGCGGCTCTGCTTCGTCGAGGGCCGGCTGGTCAGCAAGGAGCGGATCGACGGATGAACGCCGACACGGCCGGCCCGGTACGGGTCGTCCTCGCCGACGACGAGGCGATGATCCGGGCCGGGGTCCGGGCCATCCTGGCCACCGACCCGGGCATCGAGGTGGTGGCCGAGGCCGGTGACGGCCGGGCCGCGGTGGAGTTGGTCCGCGCGCACCGGCCGCGGGTGGCGCTGCTGGACATCCGGATGCCGAGGCTGGACGGGCTCACCGCCGCCGCCGAGATCCGCCGGCTCGTGCCGGAGACGGCGACGCTCATGCTGACCACGTTCGGCGAGGACGACCACGTCGCCCGGGCGCTCGGACACGGGGCCAGCGGGTTCCTGCTCAAGGCGGGCGACCCGCGCGAGCTGATCGCCGGGGTGCACGCCGTCGCCGACGGCGGCGCGTACCTGTCGCCGCGGGTGGCCCGCCGGGTCATCGAGCTGGGCGGGGACCGGGTGGCCCGCCGGCCGGTGGCCCGGGACCGGGTGGCCGGGCTGACCGAGCGCGAACAGGAGGTCCTCGCGCTGGTCGGGGCGGGGCTGTCCAACGCCGAGATCGCCCGCCGGCTGCACCTGGTCGAGGGGACCGTGAAGAGCTACCTGACGAGCGTCTTCACCCGGCTCGAGGTGCGCAACCGGGTGCAGGCGGCGATCCTCGCGTACGAGGCGGGGCTGGTCGAGCCGACCGGCTGACCCGCCCCGCCCCCGTGTCTCACGCGGCCCGGCGGCGCAAGACGTCCCGGCGGCTCAGGCGTCCCGGCGGCGCAGCGCGGCGCGGCCCAGCAGCAGCGCCGCGCCGGCCCAGCCGGCGAGCAGCAGCAGACCGACCGGCGCCGGGTAGGGATCGGTGTCCCCGGCCAGGAAGTGCCCGCCGGCGACCCCGGGGAAGGCGTCGGCGATCCGGTCGAGCACGGCGATGTCCGGCTCCTGCAACGACAGCGGGACGATCATCAGGGTGGCGACGAGCACGGTCAGGGTGAGCACCGCGCTGCGCAGGGCCGCGCCGAGCCCGAGGGCCAGCACCCCGCCCAGCGCCAGGTAGGTCGCGACCGCCAGCACGTCGCCGACGGTGCCGCCCGCCGGCGCGGCGCCCCAGCGGCCGAGCACCGGCCGGGCCACCAGCGCGCCGACCGCGCCGAGCAGCAGCCCGAGCGCGAAGGTCACCGCCCCGGTGACCGCGGCCTTGGCCAGCAGCACCCGGCCGCGCGACGGCGTGCACTGCAGGGTGGTACGGATCGTGCCGCTGGTGAACTCACTGGTGACCACGAGCAGGCCCAGCGCCAGCACGGCGTACTGGGTCAGGTCGACCGAGCCGATCACGACGCTGCCGACGGTGACTATCCCGGCGTCGTCGGCCGGGTCGTCGTTGGTGTTCGCGTTGGCGGCGTAGATGGCGAGCTGACCGGCGGTGGCGGCCATCAGCAGCACCCCGGCCAGCAGCGACCACCAGGTGGAACGCACGGACCACAGCTTGGTCCACTCGGCGGAGATCGTGTTCATCGTGCCTCGCTCCGGGTCGGGGTGCCGGCGTACTCGACGCTGTCGGCGGTCAGTTCCATGAAGGCCTGTTCCAGGGAGGCCGCGTGCGGGCTGAGCCCGTGCAGTCGCACCCCCAGCTCGTACGCCAGGTCACCGATCCGCTCGACGGTGGCGCCGGTGACGGTGAGCTCGTCCGGGCCGGCCGGCTCGACGGCGGCGCCGGCGGCGGTGAGCCGCCCGGCGAGCGCGGCGAGGCCGGCCGGCTGCGGGCTGCGTACCCGCACGGCCACCGCGCTGCCGGCGATGACCTCGTCGATCGGGGCGTCGGCGAGCAGGCGGCCCCGGCCGATCACCACCAGCCGGTCGGCGGTGAGCTGCATCTCGGTCATCAGGTGGCTGGAGACGAGGACCGTCCGGCCCCCGTCGGCCAGGGACCGCATCAGCTGCCGCACCCAGCGCACGCCGTCCGGGTCGAGGCCGTTGACCGGCTCGTCGAACATCAGCACCGGCGGGTCGCCGAGCAGCGCACCGGCGATGCCGAGCCGCTGACCCATGCCGAGGGAGAGGGTGCGGCCGGGCTTGGCCGCGGCGCGGGCGTCCAGCCCCACGGTGGCGAGCACCTCGTCCACCCGGCGGTCCGGTATCCCGTTGCTGCGGGCCATCGCGAGCAGGTGCGCCCGACCCGAGCGGGCGGGGTGGACGGCCCGGGCGTCGAGCAGCGCGCCGACCTCACGCAGCGGGCGCCGCAGCTCCCGGTACGCCCGCCCGCGCACGAGCGCCTGCCCGGCGGTGGGCCGGTCCAGCCCGAGGATCATCCGCATGGTGGTGGACTTGCCGGCGCCGTTCGGGCCGAGGAAGCCGGTGACCCGGCCGGGTCCGATGTCGACGGTCAGGGCGTCGACGGCGGTCGTGCCCCCGAACCGCTTCGTCAACCCACGTAATGTGATCATGCGCTGACGCTAGGTCCGGGCCCCGTGTCGTCGCCGCGCCCGAACGGCACCACCCGACACTGACTTTCGTCAGCCCTCCCGCCGCCACCCGTCCCGCTCGGCGACGCGTGCAAGCGTCTTCAGCCTGCCCTTCGTGGTCCGGCGTGGCCGGTGGCGGCACGGAGGATCGCGGCGAGAGCGACCAGGACGATGCCGAACCAGACGACACTCTTGACGCCCAAGTGGTCGGCGAACAGGCCGCCGACGAGGGCGCCCAGGGCGATGCAGGTGTTGTAGGCCATCGTGTTGAGCGACATCGCGGCCTCGAACTGCTCGGGAGCCGCCGAGAGCGTCATGTTGATCTGGCTGAGCTGGACGATGCCGAAGGCGAGACCCCACAGGACCATGGCGATGATTACGCCGACCTTGTTCGCGCCGATGGTGAGCAGCATGATGAGTGAGGCGGCCATGATCAGGCTGCCCACGATGAAGCTGCCGGGCAGACTCTTGTTGACGGTGTGCCCGCCGATGAAGTTGCCGACCGCGCCACCGATCCCGAAGACGATGAGGATGACGGTGATGAAGCCGGTGGTTGCGGAGGTGCTCTCCTCCAGGTACGGCCGGACGAACGTGTAGGCGCCGAAGTGGCCGAGGACGAAGAACACGACCATGGCCAGGACCATCCGTAGCTGCACGTTCCTGACCGGCAGGGTGAAGACCTCGCGGCCCGGGACCGCGTTGGTCGAGGGCAGCGACGGGACGGTAACGGCGACCGCGAGGAAGACCACGGCGCTGAGGGCGGACCAGATCAGGAACGTGGTGCGCCAGTCGCTGGCGCTCTCCAGCAGGGTCCCGAGCGGGATGCCGACGACGGTGGCGATCGAGATGCCGGACATCACGACGGCGGCGGCCCGGTTGGCGTGCTTCTCCGGGACGATGCGCATGGCCATGCTGACGCCGATGGCCCAGAAGACACCGCTGGCGAAGCCCATGATCAGGCGGGTGCCCAGGATCAGCGGATAGTTCGGGGCGATCGAGGTGATCAGGTTACCGATCGCGAGGACGGCCAGCAGCAGCGTCAGCAGCTTGCGCCGGTTGACGCGCCGGCTCCACGCCACGATGAACGGCACGCCGAGACCGGCCGCGACGCCCTGCGCCGTGACCATGAGGCCGGCCGCGCCGACTGAGACGTTGAGGCTCTCACTGAGCGGGGTGAGGAGGCCGATCGGCATCAGTTCGGTGGTGAGGAAGACGAACAGGCTGGCGGTGATGGCAGCCACGCCCAGCCATCCCCTGGTCGGGGACACCTGATCCCGCGTGGTGGATGGGTATGTCTCTTCTCGAATCGTCATGTCATCTCTCCGGATGCGGTTTCGGTTCGGGTGGGCGCGGCTGGCCGAGCGTGATCGCCGCGAAGATGACGGCCATGCCGACGATCTGCAGGGGGGAGAGCGTCTCGTTCCTGACGAGATAGCCCAGCAACGTCGCCACGACCGGGCTGCCCAGTGCGAGGAAGGAGACCGCGACGGCGGGCAGGCGTTCGATGCCTCGGAACCAGACCAGGTAGCTCAGGACCGCGCCCAGGGTGATGAGGTAGGTGAACCCGATGACGTTGGGTCCGGTGAGCGTGTCGGGGAGGTCTTCCAGCGCCAGCCAGAACGGCAGCAGGACCAGACCACCCGCCGTGAGGTGCCATCCGGTGAATGTCAGCAGACCGACGCCCGCCGGCCGGCCCCACCGCTTGGTCAGCGTGATGCCCAGGGCCATGCTCAGCGCTCCGCCGGCTGCGGCGAGGACTCCGACGGTGTCGAGGGAGGCCCTGCCCTTGAAGACGAGCAACACCACGCCCGCGGCGCCCACGGTGCAGGCCAGGGCGTGGATGGCTCTGATTCTGTCACCGAGGAGAAGGGCGGCGAGGAGCACGACGAACATGGGCTGGGCTGACATGATCATGGCGGCGATGCCGCCCGGCAGCCGGTAGGCCGCGAAGAAGAGCAGGAAGTTGAAGGCGCCGATGTTCAGCACGCCCAGGACCAGCGCGCGCAACCACCAGACGCCGACCGGAAGCTTCCGGCCGAGGGCCAGCAGGAACAGGCCGCCGGGCAGGGCCCGCACGGCGGTCGCCAGAAGTGGCCGGTCCGGAGGCAACAGCTCGGTGGTGACCAGATATGTGCTGCCCCAGACCGCCGGGGCCAAGCCGGTCACGGCCGCTGTGAGCACATTCTGTCTGCTCTTCATCTCGCCTCGAATCCCGCGGGAACCAACGTGGCTCCCGGCGTCCGTACGGCCGGCTCAGTCGAAGATCGGGTCGCGGTCGCGGCCGCGCTTCAGCTCGAAGAAGCCGTCGATGCTGGCCACGGCCAGCACGCTGTCCCAGAGCCTTCCGGCGTCCTCCCCGCGGGGGGCGGGGGTGAGGACGGGGCCGAAGAACGCCAGCGGCATCCCGTCCGGGCCGGGCACGTGGATGACGGGGGTGCCGACCTCGGAGCCGACCGGGTCCATCCCCTGGTGGTGCTCGGTGCGCAGCGGCTCGTCCCAGGAGGTGTCCTCCACGGCCTCGATCAGGTCGGCGGAGAGACCCGCCACCTCGAGGGCGGCGCTGATCATGTCGTGGCCGAGCCCGGCCCTCTCGTGATGGATCAGACGGCCCATGGCGTTGTAGAGGGGGCGCAGCGTCTCGTTGCCGTGCCGCTGCTGCGCCGCGATGCACACGCGTACACAGGCCCAGCCGTCGATCATGTCCTGGCGGTACTTCTCCGGTACCTCGCGGCCCTCGTTGAGGACCGACAGGCTCATGATGTGGAAACGGGTTTCCAGCGGCCGGACCTGCTCCACCTCCAGCATCCAGCGTGAAGTGACCCATGCCCAGGGGCAGCGGGGGTCCACCCAGATGTCGGCGACGGTCGTCTCGGAACGCGGTGGCGTGGTGCTCATGGCGGTCGCTCGTCCTATCGATGTCACGGGCGCGAGAGCGCGCGGGGGCGTGCCTCGGCGGTGTGCGCCCAGGTGCGGAGGTCGGGGAGGGAAGTGGAGGCGCGGCTTTCAGGCACGCCGGAGGGACCCCGATCACGGGTCCGCCCGGCGGAATCGGCCCGAGGGGCGCTCCTGCCAGCTGCGATCGTCACCAGTGTCGACGCAGGAGTATCGATGAGTCCAACACATGCTTGTCACGTGATGGATCTCGTATCACGATTGATCCGTGGAGCTCCAGCAGATGCGGTACGTGATCGCCGTGGCCGAGACGAACAACTTCACCCGGGCCGCCCAACGCTGTCTGGTGGTCCAGTCCGCGCTCAGCCACCAGATCGCGCGCCTGGAGAACGAACTGGGCGCGAGGCTCTTCGAGCGCACCAGCCGCCGGGTCCGGCTGACCCCCGCCGGCGCGGCGTTCCTGCCCGTCGCCCGTCAGTGCCTGAACGCGGCGGAGCGGGCCGCCGCGGAAGTCGCGGCGGCCGTCGGAGAGGTGCGCGGACGGCTTGCGGTGGGACTGATCCCCACGGTCGCCGCCATGGACGTTCCCGCCGTCCTCAAGAGCTTCCACCAGCGCCATCCGAAGGCGCGGATCAGCCTCAGTGTGGGAGCGAGCAACGAGCTCGTCGAGCAGGTGAAGCTGGGCGAGATCGAGGTGGCCTTCCTCGGCATCCCGGTCACGGCCCACCCCCAGGGCGTCATGGCGCGGGAACTGGCCCGGGAGCGGCTGGTCGCCGTGGTCTCCCCGGACCATCCCCTGGCCGGCGAGACCTCGGTCGACCTGCGCCGGCTGTCCTCGGAGGTCTTCGTGGACCTCCCGGCGAAGACCGCCGGCCGGGCCCAGTCCGATCTGGCCTTCACCGCCGCCGGCCTCACCCGCGAGGTCGCCTTCGAGGTGACCAACGCGGACTATCTGGCCCGTCTGGTCGGCGCGGGCCTGGGCGTGGCCCTGCTCCCACCCACGTACGTGGCGGGCCTCGCCGGGATGGTCACGATCGAGGTCACGGACGGACCCTCCCGCGCCGAGTACGTGATCTGGGGCCGCGAGGGCCGCACCCCGGCGGCCACCGCCTTCCTGGAGCTGTTGGGTATCGAGCTGGAGTGAACGCCGGGTACCGCTGCCCCTGCCCGTCCGCCCTGGCTCAGGCGTGCGCCGCCAGGGCGCGTTCGGTCCCGGCGGAGCCGACCAGCGCGCGGTTCAGCGGCGGCGGACGACGAACGCGTCGGGCATCCGGAAGGTCAGGTTGTCCGGGCACCACGGCTCGCGGAGCACGGTCACCCCGTCCAGCAGCGCGGCGGTCTCCGCGACCACCACCGCCGCCTCCATCCGGGCCAACTGGTCGCCGACGCAGCGGTGCGCGCCGGCCCCGAAGGCCAGGTGCCGGCGTGAGCCCCGCTGCCCGGGCCGGAACTCGTCCGGCGCGTCGACGGTGGCCGGGTCGCGGCCGGCGCGGGCCAGCCAGAGCACGATGCTGGTGCCCGCCGGCACCGCCGTCCCGCCCAGCGTGGTGTCCACCGCCGCCACCCGTCGCCAGGTCACGATCGGCGGCTCCAGCCGCAGCCCCTCCTCGACCACGTCGCCGACCGCGACGGTGCCGTCGCGCAGGGCGGCCAGCACGGCCGGCTCGCCGGCCAGCCGGTGCAGCAGCAGGGTGAGGAACTGCGAGGTCGTCTCCTGGCCGGCCACCAGCAGGAAGAACAGCGCGCCGACCACCACGTCGGGCGGGTGTCCGGCGGCCCGCAGCGACCCGGCCAGGCCGCCCCCGGTCGCGGCGAACTCCCGCAGCACCCGGTGGAAGCGGCCCACCTCGGCGGCGAGGGCCTGCTGCCGTTCGGCGTCCAGCGGCGCCCAGAACAGCTCCAGCGCGGCGCGGGCGAACTCCTTCACCGCGCCGACCGGCGCGTCCGGCAGCTCGACCAGCCGCGCCAGCACCAGCAGCGGCAGGTCGGCGGCGAGTTCGGCGTACAGGTCCACCGCCCCGCCGGCGTCCAGGGCGGCGGCGATCCCGCCGACGCGCTCCCGGACCAGCCCGGTCAGCCAGGGGCGCTGGGCGGCGACCCGCGTCGGGTGCAGGGCGTCGGCGACGATCGCCCGGATCGCCGGGTGGCTGACGCCACCGTTGTTCGCCAGGGTCGGCGGCAGCCGGAACCGGTGCCCGGCCAGCACCCGCAGCGCGGCCACCGGGACCGGGGTCACCGCGTCCAGCGCGTTGTCCGGCCGGTACGTCGCCGGGTCGGTGAGCACCTGGCGGACGAGGGCGTGCCGGGTCACGACCAGGTGTGCGACCCCTACGTGGTCGGACACCCGGGCCACGTCCGGCCAGTGCGCGTCGGCGGTCTGCGCCCAGCTCCGGAACAGCACGCCGACACGCTAGCGGCCCGCCCCCGGCAGCCCCGCCCGCAACTGCCACACCGTGGTGCGCTTCACCCGTACGCTCTCCAGCGTCTCGGGCACCGGTACGTCGTAGACGGCCAGCTCGTCGAAGCGGTCGTGGGGCAGGAAGGCCCGGCCGGGGTCGCCGACCAGCACCGTCGCCCCGGCGCGGGCGGCCCGGAGCAGGAAGCGCAGCACCCGGTTCGCCATCGCCTGGCTGTAGAACACGTCCCCGGCGAGCACCACCTCGGCCCCACCGGCGTCGCCGTCGAGGACGTCGCCGAGTTCGGCGTCGACGCGTACCCCGTTGGCCTCGGCGTTGACCGCGACGGCCGCGACGGCCAGCTCGTCGATCTCCACCGCGCGCACGGCGGCGGCGCCGGCCCGCGCGGCGGCGATGGCGACCAGGCCGGAGCCCGCGGCGAGGTCGAGCACCCGGCGGCCGGCGACCAGCTCCGGGTGATCGGTGACGTACCGGGCCAGTGCCTGCCCGCCGGCCCAGGCGAAGGCCCAGAACGGCGGCGGCTGCGAACTGCGGAACTCGCCCTCGGTCAACTCCCACAGCCCGATGGCGTCGTCCGCCTGGTGCAGCCGCACCTCGGGAACGAAGGCGACCGGGGCGAGGCTGGCGTGCAGCCGGACGAAGGCGGCGGAGAGCTCGGACACGCCGGCGATTGTCCCCCGCCGCCCGAACCCGCCGCCCGGCGCCACCCCGGGTCGCCCCCGCCCGGTCGCCGCGCACGGCCGCCCCCAATCGGTCGCCGGAGCCCGGTCCCCGTCACGCGGTCGTCGGGGCCGGCGTGTCGCGGGGGAGGGGTGACCGGTTCACCACCGTCGGTGAAATCGGCCCCCGCGCTTGGCGACCGGTGCGAACACGCCCGTCTACCGGCCGGCCGGCGGCGCTGGCAGCGTTGCGGGTTGGCGGCGACCGACGGGAGGTGGGAACGGTGGCGACCAGGTGGCGGTACGCGCTACGGGCCGGGGTGGTGCTCGGCTGCCTGACCGGGGCGGGTCTGCCCGCGCCCGCGCAGGCGGCCTTCGCCACCGAACTGAGCGGCCTGCCGGACGAGTTCACCGCCGGGGGCCGGGTGGAGACCGTCTCCGCCGTGGTCTCCCGCGACGACGGCGGCTGCGTCAAGGTCCGCTGGTCGATGGTGCTGCGGGTGCGCGGGATGCGGCTCGACCAGGTCAGGATGGACCGGGTCGAGGAGACCGGCTCGTTCCCGCTGGACATCCGCGCCGACGGAGAGGTGGCCCGGCTGACCGACCGCCGGCTCGACCCGGGCACGCTCTGCCCCGGGCGGACGGTCACCGCCCGCTACCGGTTGGCCTTCGCCGGGGACGTCACCCGGGGGCGGATCACCCTCGCGGCGGAGGCGTACGACGCGAACCTGCGGCTGCTGTCCCGGCAGACGGCGACGCGGTCGGTGGTCGGGTCGGCCGCCCCGACGGCCGCGCCCGAGGAGCCGGAGCCCCGCGCCACCACGGCGGATACGACCGGACCGGCCGCCACGACCGCAGCAGCGGCGGAGCCCGGGGAGGCGCCCGCCGCCGACGAGCCCGTTACCGATGAGCCCGCTACCGAGGAGCCTGCGGCCGCAGGGGCGCCGCCGGCGGCCGGCGCGGGGCGGCCGGTGGCGGGGTCCGGCGGCTTCGGGGCCGTGCAGGCCGCGTTCCTGCTCGGCGGGCTGCTGCTCTCGCTCGGCCTCGGCCTGCTGCTGCGGCTGCGCCACCTGACCCGGACGGCCGGCGGGGACGACGACGCCGGGCCGGACCGGCGCTGGGAACGGACCGCCGCGCCTGGGCGGTGGCGGGCCGCCCGCCGCTGACCGGGCCGGCCACCGGAGGTGGTCCGTCGGGGCCGGCTGGCGCGCCGACCGGCCCCGACGAGCGGTCACTTCGAGAACGCCTGGAACTCGGCGATGCGCACCTGCGTACGCGCCGGGCTGGCGGTCGCGCAGTCCGTGGTGGTCGCCGGGTCGTCGTCCTGCTCACCGGCGTACGCGGGGCCGCCGGTGCACTGGCTGGCCAGCACCTCCAACCGCAGGTGCGTGGCCAGCGTGGTCGGCACCGGGAACCCGCGCAGGTTGATGTCGGGCACGTACGCCCGGTAGGCCCCGCCCGGGAACGCGTCCGGCGCGCTGGTGTGGATCCGCCGCCAGTTCGCCGGATCCGCGCAGTCGGTCGTCTTCGCGTTGCACGCCGACACCGCGAACGAGCGCAGCGCGCTGAGCGCGTTCTGGCTGCCCGCGTCGGCGTCGCCGGCGATCGCGGGGCGCAGCATGGCGCTGACGTTCACCCGCTTCACGACCTGCGGCGCGTCCCCGGGCAGCGCCACGGTCACCTGCCGGCCGGCCACCCCGTCCAGGGAGGCCCAGTTGGTGGCCTCGGTGTCGTCGGCGATGCGCTCCAGGTTGACCCCGTCGCCGGTGACGGTCGCGCCGGACGCCGTGGACGCCAGGTTCCGGCTCATCCGCAGATCGACGTATCCCTGCCTGCCGGCCTTGGCGACGACGGTGAGCCGCTGGTGGCCGAAGCCGGGCGCGACGGCGAGCAGCTGGTACGTGCCGGGCACCAGCTCGACGGTGTCCGGCAGGGCGGTGGCCGGGTCGGTGTCGGCCACCGGCACCGCCCGCGCCTCGTACGCCCCGACGTACACCCGGATCGGCGCGTCGGCGCTGTCGCCCTTCGGGCGGAGGGTGAGCACCGCGTTGTCTGCGCCGGGAGCGGCGAAGCTCGGCGTGGGGTCGGTGTCGGCGGCGCCGTTGGTGGCGGCGTCGCGGCCCATCCCGGAGCGGGCGAACTCGGCCCAGAGCAGGTCCTGGTTGGCGCCGCCGAAGCGCAGCAGGTCGGCGGTGAGCATGTTGTCCCGCATGTCGAGCATGCTCACCTGGCTGGCGGCCTGGAGCAGGAACGAGTCGAAGACGAGCTGCGACCAGCGCCGGTTGCCCGGGCACTGCTCCACCGTCACCTTGCCGCGCGCGCAGTCGAGCTGCCGCTGCGGGGTGCCGACGCCGTACCGCTTCATCAGCGCGGCGCGCACCCGGAAGTTGGTGGCGCTCCAGATCTCGCCGTCGGCGTGCACTGCGGGACCGCCGGTGTTGTAGCCGACGTCGGAGTAGTTCAGCGGGCTGCGGCTGAAGTCGTGGTTGCGGATGCCGCTGACCAGGTTTCCGGTGACGTAGCCGCCGGTGACGTAGGGCGTCTCGCCGGGGGCGCGCAGCCCGTGCTGGAACAGGTACTCGGCGGCGAGCAGGTCGCTCCACGACTCGCCCATCGAGCCGCCCTGGTGCCCGCCGATGCCGCTGTCCGGGCCGGCGATCATGCGGTTGGTGATGGCGTGGGTGTACTCGTGCCCGATCACCGTCATGTCGTAGTCGCCGTCGACGCAGGGCGGGTACGGCCCGCCCGCCTGCGGCTGCCACAGGTACATGTTGGTGGTGGGCGGCAGGCCGTCGCGGGGCGTGCCCTGGTTGGCGTTGTTGCGGTTGCCGCTGAGCGCGCCCTGCTGGGCGCGGCCCTGCTCGGCGTCGCCACCCAGGCCCTGCGGGGTCAGGTTCACCGCCTGGAGGTTCCAGGTCGCCTCCGTGAAGCCGAGGTGCCAGGCCCAGTCGTGCATCCGGTTGTGCATGGCGAACAGGTTGGCGATCGCGGCGTCGCCGTCGTTGCGCCGCGCTGAGGTGAACACCTCCGGGTTGCAGCGGGCCTGGTGCCACTGGTCGGTGAACGGGTACTCGTAGCGGCGCTCCGGGCTGGGCGTGGCCGGTACGGCCGGCGTGCCGCCGCCCCAGGAGAGCACGGTGTTGGCGGAGTTGCCGCGGGCGGTGGCGGTCGGCGTGCCGGTGGCCGCGTCCACGTCCCACGGCTGGCCGGTGGCCGGGTCGCGGAAGGCCGCCTGGCAGCCCGGCGCGGGGTCGCCGCACCAGCGCACCCGCGGGTCCTGCCCGGGGCCGAGGTCGCGCGGCGGGGTGGCCGGGAAGACCGCCCAGCTCGGGTTGCCCGAGTCGAAGTCGACCAGGTCCTCGCGGACCAGCACCTGCCCGGTGATCCCGTCGAGGTAGGTGGTGAACGCCTCCGGGTGGTCGGCGTCGGCGCCGATCAGGGTCACCTCGTAGGCGGCCCGGGGCCCGTCGAGCGGGGTGGGCACGGCGACGGCCCGGACGCTGTGGCTGCGTACCGCCTCGGCGGTCAAGCCGGCGTCGACGCGCGCCGCGGCGTACGCCTGCTCGTCGGTGAGGGTGGCCGGGGCCGGCGCCGTGGTGTCCCGGGACAGCGAGGAGCTGACCGCGAGGACCTTGCCGCCGGCGACCGCGACGGTGACCAGGCCGTCGTGCCCGGCCGGCAGGTCGCCGAAGCGTTGCCGGAGCGTCACGACCGCGCCGGCGCCGATCGGCCGGACCAGCACCCGGTCCATCGCGTCGACCGCCGTGGCGTCCAGGCCGAAGAGGTCCTGGTGGCCGGTCAGGTACGCGCGGGCGGCCGCCTCCGGTTCGGCGGGGAGACCGGTGGCGAGGGGCGCGCGGCCGGGGCCGAGCGCTTGCGGGGTGCCGAGCCGGTTCCAGCGGGTGTCCGGGTCGGCCTTGCGCGCCAGGCCCCGCTGCCGCGCGTCGGGGGCGGCGGTGCCGGGGCGGTTGTCGACGTCGGCGTGCTGGTGCTGCCCCTCGGCGAACGGGCCGGAGCGCCGCTCGGTGGAGGCGCCTGCGGTGCCGGCCGCGGCGATCGGGCCGGCGGGCAGCAGCGCGGCCGCCACCGCGGTCGCCGCCAGGACGGGGACGAGCCGGCGTCGTCGCCGGCTCAGCCAGGGTGTCCACTCCGGTTGTGCCACGGGACCTCCTCGTGGGAGCGGGTGGCCGGCCCTCCGCCGGCCCACGCAGCGTGCTTACGCATGCGCATCTGTGGATATCAGTCCGCTCCGGAAGGAACAAGGGTCGCGCCTACTCAAGGCCGCGCGGCACCGCCCGCGGCTCCTCGTGCAGGCCGGATCGCCCGCGCCGGTGTCGACCGCCCCTCGGCCCGCGGGGACGGCCGTCTACCCGCGGCGACGGGCGCCGGCCCGCGGTGAGGGGGGTGTCGACCGGTGGCGTGACGCGCGCCGGGACCGCTCAGGGCGTCCAGTCGGGGTCGCGGCCGAAGGCGGCGACGAGGCGGTCCTGCTCGTCCGCCCGTGCCGGCACGTCGACCTCGGGACGGACCAGCCGGCCCCGCCGGTAGTCGTCGACGTGCCGGCCGAACCAGCGCGCGCACGCGGCGACCGCGTCGGCGTCCAGCCGGGGGTCCGCGCCGATCGCCACGGCGAGGTCCCAGCCGTGTATGAGGTGCTCCGCGGTCAACTGGTGCAGGTACTCGTCCGCGGGGGTCTCGCCGGAGGAGAGCGCGACGGTCCGCTCCAGCGCCCCGGGGTGGGTGAACGCCAGCTCCGCCTGCCCCGCCGCCTCCCGTGCCGTACCCGCCGGGTCAGGGCCGAGCACGTCGCCGTCGTAGCGGTCGCCGACCTCCTCGATCGTGCGGCCCGCGAGCAGCGCGACGCTCCACCGGTCCTCGCCCACCACGTGGTTGACCAGCGTGCGGACGTCCCAGCCGGGGCAGGGGGTCGGATCCGACCACTGGGCGGGGCCGACCTGCTCCACCCGGTCGGTGAACTCGGCCAGGCTGCGGCGGTACGTCTCCAGCGGGTCCATGCCGACGATTGTTCCGGCTGGCCCCGGGAGCCGAGCCGTTTTGCCGGCTTCGCGCCCGACCGCCGGGGCGTGCCCGCTCAGTCCAGCTGCGCCGGGTCCAGCCCCAGCTCGCGGGCGGTGAGCAGGCGCACCCACTCGGCGAACTGCCGGCGGGAGATCACCCGTTCGTGCACCGCGAGCTGCACCGCCAGCCCGTCGACCACCGCGCTGATCCGCCACGCGGCCCCGGCCGGGTCGGCGCACTGGAAGGTGCCCTCTCGGACCCCGTCCGAGATGACCGTCGCCAGGTCCTCGCGCCACCGCAGGTCGAGCCGGCGGGAGACCTTCTCCAGTTCGGGGGTACGCAGCGACTCCGCCCAGCCGTCGATCCACATGGCCCAGGACGTCGCCCGGCCCGTCGGCGTGTAGAGCCGCACGATCCGGCGGAGCTTGGTCAGCGGCGGGGCGCTGGAGCGCATCACCGCGTCGAGTCGGGCCAGGTCCTGCTCCACCGCGTACGCGAAAGCCTGCGCGAGCAGCCGGTCCTTGGTGGCGAAGTGGTAGAAGACCAGTGCCTGGCTGACCCCGGCGGCCTGTGCCACGTCGGCCGTGCGGGTGTTGGCCAGACCGCGCTCCACGATCACGTCGCACGCCGTGCGCAGCAGGGCATCCAGGCGGATCTCGGCCGCACGTCTCGTCACGCCGTTACCGTAGCCCATCCGGTCGAACACGAGCAGTTACGGATCACGACCCACCGATCCTGCGAGAGTCGGAAGCCGGACAGTTCCGGAGCGCACCCGGGTGGCGTTCACGGGGGAGCTGGCGCCGACGGTCGTCCGGGGCGCCCGCTGCGGCGCCCGCCCCGGAGGAACGGCGCCCCTCCGGCCCGCGGCACCCTTCGGACCGCGCCGCCGTTCCGGAGGAGACGACACCGGCGCGGAAGGCGATCCCGGCTCCACGGACGCTCCCAGCCCATCCTCCTAGGAAGCCCTGCGCGCAGGGCCGGCCGTCACCGGACCGGCCGCCGGACGGCGGCGGTGGTCTGCGGCCTGACGCGCCGGAGACCACCCCGATTTGGCAACCGATCGCCGGCTCGGCTAAAGTTTCCACCCGTCACCGGTTAACGCCGGAGACAAGCGGACGTAGCGCAGCTGGTAGCGCATCACCTTGCCAAGGTGAGGGTCGCGGGTTCGAATCCCGTCGTCCGCTCGGAGCTGCCGCCACGCATGACGGGGGCAACCTCGGTGGGGTGGCCGAGAGGCGAGGCAACGGCCTGCAAAGCCGTGTACGCGGGTTCAAATCCCGTCCCCACCTCGGTAGTAGACGAGGGCGATTGGCGCAGTGGGAGCGCGCTTCCTTGACACGGAAGAGGTCACTGGTTCAAACCCAGTATCGCCCACCAGCACGAAGGCTCGTCACCATCCGGTGACGAGCCTTCGTCGTTTCCCTCCGCAAGCGGCGCACGGACGCGACGTGCCGGCCACCCCTCCTCGGGTGACCGGCACGTCCACGGTGTGCTGCGCGACCGTTCAGCTCCGGCGGCCGCGGACAGCGGCGTCAGAGCGGCGGGGCGACGTCCCGACGCTCCTCGACCCGTCGGTACTCGACCGGCTCCGTCGTGCTGACCACCTGGCGGCGGCGCCCCCAGATGAGCGTGGTCATGATGAGGCCGAGCACGCCGGCGGCCATCAGGATCCATCCGACGACGTCGAGGTTGATGCCGCCGAGGCTCGCGTCGAGCGCGAAGGTGAGGATCGCGCCGAGCGCGATCAGGAAGATGCTGGTGCCGATACCCACGACAGCCTCCTTGGTCAGGGGATGTGGTGTGCTGTCGATGGATCTCATTACCCCGCGGTTGAGCAGCGCAATCATCGCCTGCGGTGGGCGCCGGCGGGGCGGCGTGCCAGGCGATCTTGTCGTCGGGTAGAGTTTGCCCGTCGCCGAGGAACACCGGCGGCACGCGGACGTAGCGCAGCTGGTAGCGCATCACCTTGCCAAGGTGAGGGTCGCGGGTTCGAATCCCGTCGTCCGCTCGCGATCCGCCCCTCGTGGCCCGGCATGCCGGGCCGGGCGGTCGGCCCCGGGCGATTGGCGCAGTGGGAGCGCGCTTCCTTGACACGGAAGAGGTCACTGGTTCAAACCCAGTATCGCCCACCACGTCTTCGACACGTCCCGCCGCGCGGCGAGCCGGGGCAGCCCCCACCGCCTGCGACGGTGTCAGCAGTCTTCCCGAGACCACCCTCCCGTCCGCGCGGGGTTCTGCCGTGGGCAGATCCGCCGACGGTGAACTCGGGGCCGCGCCGCGCCCCGAGCCGGCACAGTGGAGCGCATGAGGCTCCTGGTGCTGGGCGGAACGGGATTCGTGGGCGGCGCGACGGTCGCCGAGGCGGTGCGTCGGGGCTGGACGGTGACGGTGTTCAACCGAGGGCTGCACGGCGCGACGCCGCAGGGCGTACGCCGGTTGCGGGGTGACCGGAGCGCGCCCGACGGCCTGGCGGCGCTCGCGGACGGCGAGTGGGACGTGGCGGTCGACACGTGGGACGGTGCGCCCCGCGTGGCGCGGGACGCCGCCCGCGCGCTGGCCGACCGGGTCGAGCGGTACGTCTACGTCTCCAGCGGCTCGGTCTACGCGCCGCCCGTCGCCCCCGGGGTGGGCGAGGAGGCCACCGTGGTGGACGCGGAGCCGGACGCCGACGACGGCGACTACGCGGCCAACAAGGCCGGCGCCGAGCGGGCCGTGCGGGAGGCGTTCGGGGACCGGGCGCTGATCGCCCGGGCGGGGCTGATCCTCGGGCCGGGGGAGGACATCGGCCGGCTGCCCTGGTGGCTGACGCGTGTCGCGCGGGGCGGGGACGTGCTGGCGCCGGGGCCGGTCGACCTGCCGGTGCAGTACGTCGACGTGCGGGACCTGGCCAGCTGGATGCTGGAGCTGGGGGCGGCCCGCTCGGGCGGGACATTCAACGCGGTGGGCCGAGCCGGGCACGCGACGATGGGGGAGCTGCTCGACGCCTGCGTCGCGGCCACCGGTGCCGACGCCCGGCTGCGCTGGACCGACCCGGAGCCGATCCTGGCCGCCGGGGTGGAGCCGTGGAACGACCTGCCGGTCTGGATCCCGGCCGGGCACGAGTACCGCTGGTTGCAGGAGCGCGGCGTCGAGCGCGCATACGCGACCGGGTTGACCTGCCGCCCGGTGGCCGAGACGGTCGCCGACACCTGGACGTGGCTGCGGGAGGTGGGCGTGGTCCCACCGCGGGCGGGCCGCCCGCAGCGTGCCCCCGTCGGCCTCGACCCCGACCGGGAGGCGGCCCTGCTCCGCGCGACGGACGCGGCGTCCGCCTGAACCGGCGGCCGGGACGCTGCCGATCAGGCCCGGGCGACCGGCAGTTCGAGCACCTCGTCCACGTCGCGGCGTGGCGTCGGCCAGCCCGGCTGGCCGTAGCCGACGCGCAGCACCATCTGCGGCGTGCCGAACCGCCCCAGCGACAGCCGAAGCTGCTCCCGCGCCGACGCCACCTCGATCGGCTGGGACAGCATCGACACCGACAGTCCCGAGTCCGTCGCGGTCAGCAGCACCCGCTGCAACGCCTGCCCGGCGACGACCTGGTCGACCGCCGTGTTGCCCGGCGAGCCGAGCACCGCGACCAGCGGCTCCGGTTCGAAGTCGCGCCCCGGTGCCCGGTTCAGGCCGCCGAAGCCCCGGGAGGGCAGCAGGTCCTGCGGCTCGCCCTGCGGGCCCCCGGAGGAGGCCGGGACCCCGTCGGGGGTGGTCCTGGCGCGCACCCACTCCTGGCGTTCGGCCCGGTAGGCCGGGTTGCGCTCCAACACCCGGTGGGCGCTGCGGGCGATCTCGCCGAACGCGTTCACCGCGCTGACGCCGACCAGCAGTTCCAGCCAGCACCGCTCGGCGCGGGCCGCCTCGCTGAGGCGCCAGCGGGCGTCGGCGGGCACCGGGTCGGGCCAGAACGGCGCGCGGTTGCTGAACCGGCGGGGGATGGCCCCGTGCAGGGCCTGCTCGGCGGGGGTGGGGCGGCGCGGCACGTCCGGGACCAGCCGGGCGACCACGTCCGGCTCGGCGGGGTAGGGGCGCAGCCGGACCGTCGCGGGCGTACCGGCCACGGCCAGGGCGAGCCGCAGGTTGAACAGCGCGGCCCCGCAGGCGATCCGGACCCCCCAGCCGTTCGGGTCGGTGGCCGGCAGCCGCCGGTCCGGGTCGACGAGCACCTCGATGCCCCCGTCGCGCAGCCGGAACCGCCACGGTTGGGTGTTGTGCAGCGACGGCGCGCGTACGGCGTCGGTGGCGGCGGCCCGTAGCTGCTCGACGGTGAAGCCGGTGTCCATGGTCGTGCTCCCTTCCGTGGCAGTCGTGCCGGGCGGGTGGTACACGTCCACGGTGCGTCACCTCGCCGTGGCCCGGGCAGGGCCGGACGTCCCGTCCCGTCGGGCCCGACCGGCCCCGTCGCGGGCCCGGGGATTCCGGGACGCCGGTGACCGGCTCCGGGCGGCCCGGGACGTGGCCGTTTCCCGATCGGGACCTTCGGCCCGTGCGGGAACCGGTGGCCAGGGGGTACAAACGAGGGATGATCCGCGTGTTCCTGCTCGACGACCACGAGGTCGTCCGTCGTGGCCTGGCCGACCTGCTGGAGAGCAGCGGGGACATCGAGGTGGTCGGCGAGTCCGGCCTCGCCCAGGAGGCGGCCCGGCGTATCCCGGCCCTGCGTCCGGACGTGGCGATCCTCGACGCGCGGCTGCCCGACGGCAACGGCATCGACGTGTGTCGCGACGTGCGGGCCGTGGACTCCTCGATCAAGGGCCTGATCCTCACCTCGTACGAGGACGACGAGGCGCTCTTCGCCGCGATCATGGCCGGCGCGTCGGGCTACGTGCTGAAGCAGATCCGCGGCACCGACCTCGTCGACGCGGTGCGCCGGGTGGCGGCCGGGCAGTCGCTGCTCGATCCGGCGATCACCACCCGGGTGCTGGAGCGCATCCGCAGCGGCGTCGAGCAGCCCCGCGAGCTCAAGTCGCTCACCGAGCAGGAGCGGCGGATCCTGGAGTACGTGGCCGAGGGCCTCACCAACCGGGAGATCGCCGGCAAGATGTTCCTCGCCGAGAAGACGGTGAAGAACTACGTCTCCAGCGTGCTGGCCAAGCTGGGCCTGGAGCGGCGCACCCAGGCGGCCGTCCTCGCCACCCGCCTCCTCGGCAAGCACCCCTGACGCCCCGCGGGGTCAGTCGCGCAGCGGCACCGACCAGCACACCTCGGTGCCCCGGGGCTGCGCGGGGCGTACGTGGAACTCGCCGCCGTGACGCTCGGCGCGCTCGCGTAGGTTGACCAGGCCGCCCCGCGCGGCGGCCGGGTCGCAGCCCACCCCGTCGTCGGTGACGGTCACGGTCACCCGGCCCGCGTCGACCCGCACCGCCACGGTCACGCGGTCGGCCTGCGCGTGCCGTACCGCGTTGGAGAGCGCCTCGCGCAGCACGGCGGTGAGGTCGGGGCGGACCGCGTCGGGCACGGCGCTGTCGATCGGCCCGGTCAGCTCCAGGCGGGGGCGGTGGCCGAGCGACTCGGCGGCCACCTCGACCGCCTCCCGGATCTCGGTGCGCAGGGCGGCGCTCATCGGGGTGCGCAGCTCGAAGATGGTGCGGCGGATGTCCTTGATCGTGGCGTCCAGGTCGTCGACCGCCGCGTTGATCCGCCGGGCGACCTCCGGCTTCGTCGTCATCGGGGCGGCGCTCTGCAACTGCAGACCGGTGGCGAAGAGCCGCTGGATGACCACGTCGTGCAGGTCCCGGGCGATGCGCTCGCGGTCCTCCAGGACCACCAGCAGCTCCCGCTCCTCCTGCCCGCGGGCCCGTTCCATGGCCAGCGCGGCCTGCCCGGCGAAGCTGCTCAGCAGGGCCATGTCGTCGTCGTTGGCGACGGGCGCCCGGTCGGCCCGGTGCGCGATCACCAGCACGCCGTGCAGGATGTCGGCGGTGGCCAGCGGCGCGACCATCGCCGGGCCGGTGCGCAGCAGCGCCGGCCAGGGCGCGGCGTGGGCCAGGTCCGCCACCCGGTCGTGCCGGCCCTCGACGACGGCGGCGGCGAAGCTCGTCTCGGCCGCCGGCAGCACGGTGCCGACGAGGGCGCCGGCCTGCTCGTCGGCGCCGTCCACCACCTCGACGGTGAACTCCTCGGCGTCGGGGTCGTAGAGCAGCACCAGGGCGACCTCCGCCTCGGCGACCTCGCGGGCGCGCCGCGCGACCAGCGCCAGCGCGTCCGTGCGGCGTACCTCGCCCAGCAGCACGCCGGTGATCTCGGCGGTGGCCGCCAGCCAGCGTTCCCGGCGGTGGGCCAGCGCGTAGAGGCGGGCGTTCTCGATCGCCACGCCGGCCGCGGCGGCGAGCGCGACGACGATCTCCTCGTCGTCCTCGGAGAACTCCGCGCCGCCCTGCTTCTCGGCCAGGTAGAGGTTGCCGAACACATGGTCGCGGATGCGCACGGGCACGCCGAGGAAGCTGTGCATCGGCGGGTGGTGCGCCGGGAACCCGTAGGACTTCGGATGCTGGGTGATGTCGGGCATCCGCAGCGGGCGCGGGTCGTCGATGAGCAGGCCGAGCACGCCCCGCCCGTGGGGCAGGTCACCGATCCTGGCGTGCAGCTCGGGGTCGATGCCGTGGGTGATGAAGTCGTGCAGCAGACGGTCGTGGCCGATCACGCCGAGCGCGCCGTAGCGGGCGCCGACCAGTCCGCAGGCCGACTCCACGATCCGTTGCAGGGTGCTGCGCAGATCCAGGTCGGTGCCGATGCCGACCACCGCGTCGAGGAGGGCGCGCAGCCGCTCCCGGCTGGTCACCACCTCGCCCACCCGGTCCAGCATCTCCTGAAGCAGCTCGTCGAGCCGCACCCGGGACAGCGGGCTGAGCCCGAGGGAGGGGGTCACGTGCGGTTCGGGGCGGAGGTTCGGTTCGCTGGCGGCCACCGGGCGATGGTAGCCGCCAGGTGGCCGTGGCCCAGGCTCCGCTACTCGTCGGTGGAGCGCACCGCCGAGGTGTCGACCACCTGCGCGACGGCCAGGCGCGGGGTGTGCGGCGGGCCGGCGTGCGCCGGGTCCGCGAGCCCCAGCCGGATCACGAGGTACGGGTAGCCGAGGCCGGCCAGCAGCCCGCGCAGCGTCTGCCGGGTGCCCGCGACCTCCACCACCCCGCTCAGCGGCACGACGGAGATCCCGAGCCGGGTGGCGGTCAGCCAGGCGGCCGAGAGCGCCTCGCCCGCGCGCAGCCAGCTGTCCGGCTCGTCCTCGTCGCCGTAGAGCACCCCGTACACGGCGGCCCGGTCGTGGCCCGGACCGACCGGCAGGGTGCCGGGGCGGCCGAAGTCGCGAGCCGGCACGGTGGTCCGGGGCGCCTCCGCGGGCAGCACCTCCGGCGGCAGGCCCGTGCCGGTGCCGTCCCGGCTGGTCCAGTACTCCAACTCCTCGCGCAGTTGCGGGTCCTCCGCCTCGACCGAGGCGGCGCGCCCGGCCGCGGCGGCCAGCTCCAGGACGTTGTCACGGTCGAGGAACTGCAGCTGGCAGCCCTCGGCGGCGACCGTCGAGGCGATCTCGCCGAGGTCGGCGGTCGGCACCGGCTCGTCGCTGACCGGGCGCCGGTCGGTGTGGCGCACCTGCATGCACTGCACCAGGCGCATGGCCTCCGGGTCGGCCTGCGTGCGGGTCGTCGCGGTCAGCCGGGCCAGCAGGTCGCCGTCGGCCGGGTCGGGCATCCGCTCCACCACCGCGGTCCAGCCCTGCGCGGTCAGCGCGACCCGCGCGTGGTGCAGGGCCGCCCCGCAGCTGTACGCCAGCAGCCGGCCCTCCGGATCGGTCGCCGTGAGCTTCGGGTCGCGGACCACCCGCAGCTCCAACGCGTCGGGCAGCACCCGCCACCGCCACGGCTGGCTGTTGTGCACCGACGGGGCGTGCCCGGCCGTCGCGGCGGCCTCCGCGAGTGCGGTGGTCAGCGGACGATCCGTCGCCGGCGTCTCGTGGCTCATGGTCACGACCTTTCGTTTCTCCCCATCGTGCCCCAGCCCGACGGTGCCCCGGGCGGGGTTGCCGCTCCATCCTGCGACATGCCCGGCGACCACGCACGGTACGCAGGTCCCGGCGCGGCAGGACACTTCGCCCCCGGCGGTTCGCCCGGATGCCCTCCCCGACCCCGCGGACGCTGAGACGATCCGCAGGTGGGGACGGAGCCGCGGGAGTGCGTGCCGGAGCAGCCGGTACGCAGGGACCGGTCGCGCCTGCTGCTGTGGGCGCCGCTGGCCGGGGTGACGGCGCTGGTGCTGGCCGGGACGGCGCTGTGGCTGGGCAGCCGGCGGGACGCGGCCGAGGCGGTGTGGGCGTCCGCCACCGTGGCCGCCCTCGCGCCCGCCGCCTGGTCGGTGCTGCGGCAGCTGTGGCGCCGGCAGTTCGGGGTGGACGTGATCGCCGTGCTGGCCCTGATCGGGGCGCTGGTCGTACGGGAGTACCTGGCCGGGGCGGTGATCGCGGTGATGCTGGCGACCGGGCGGGCGTTGGAGGCGTACGCCCAGGGGCGGGCGACCCGGGACCTGCGTGCGCTGCTCGCCCGCGCCCCCCGCACCGCCCGGCGGCGCGCTCCGGGCGGGGGCGTCGAGGAGGTGCCGCTGGACCGGGTGACGGCGGGGGACCGGCTGCTGGTCGGCCCGGGCGACGTGGTGCCGGTCGACGGGCAGGTCGACGAGCCGGTCACCCTCGACGAGTCGGTGGTGACGGGCGAGTCCCGGCTGGTGCGGCGCGCGGCCGGCGAGCGGGTCGCCAGCGGCGTGGTCAACGCCGGTGCCGGCTTTCCGATGCGTGCGACGCGCGACGCGGCGGGAAGCACCTACGCGGGCATCGTCCGCCTCGCGGAGGAGGCGACCGCCCACAAGGCGCCGATGGTCCGCCTCGCCGACCGGTACGCCGCGGCGTTCGTGCCGTTCACCCTGGTCCTGGCCGGGCTGGGCTGGCTGCTCTCCGGCGAGTTCGTCCGGGCGGTGGCCGTGCTGGTGGTCGCCACCCCGTGCCCGCTGCTGCTGGCGACGCCGATCGCCATCGTGTCCGGGCTGTCCCGCACCGCCCGGCGCGGGATGCTGGTGCGCGACGGCGGCTCGCTGGAACTGCTCGGCCGGGCCCGCACCCTGCTGGTCGACAAGACCGGCACGCTGACCGCGGGCCGCCCCCGCGCCGCCGAGGTGGTGGCCGCCCCCGACGGCGACCGCGACGACGTGCTGCGCCTGGCCGCCTCGGTGGAGCAGCTCTCCCCGCACGTGCTGGCCCGCGCGCTGGTGGCGCAGGCGCGCGAGCGGGGCCTGCCGCTGACCGAGCCGGCGGGGGCGACCGAGGAACCCGGCCGGGGCGTACGCGGGTCGGTCGACGGGCGGCAGGTCCGGGTCGGCCAGCTCGACGGCGACCTGCCCGACTGGGCGGGGCGGGCCAGGTCCCGGGCCGAGTTGGCCGGCCGCTCGGTGGTCTGGGTCAGCGGCGAGCGGGGCCCGCTCGGGGCGATCCTGCTGGAGGACCCGGTACGCCCCGACGCCCGCCGCACCGTGCGCCGGCTGCGCGAGGCGGGGCTGGAGCGCATCGTCATGGTCACCGGGGACCGGCCCGACGTCGCCGCCCAGGTAGCGCGGGTGGTGGGCGTGGACGACGTGGTCACCCGGTGCTCGCCAGCGGAGAAGGCGGCCCGCGTACGCGAGGAGGCGCGCCGGGCGGTCACCGTGATGGTCGGCGACGGGGTCAACGACGCACCCGCCCTCGCCGAGGCGCACGTCGGCGTGGCCATGGGCGCCACCGGGGCGACCGCCTCGGCCGACGTCGCCGACGCGGTGCTCACCGTCGACCGGCTCGACCGGCTCGCCGACGCGGTGGAGATCGCCCGGTACGCCCGCCGGATCGCGGTGCAGAGCGCCACCGTCGGGATGGGCCTCGCGGTGCTGGCGATGCTGGCCGCCGCCCTCGGCCGGCTGCCCCCGGTCGCCGGGGCGTTCCTCCAGGAGGGCATCGACGTGCTGGTGATCCTCAACGCGCTGCGCGCCCTCGGAGGCGGACTGCGCCGGCGCGACGTGCCGCCGGGCACGCGTGAGCTGCTCGACCGGTACGCGGCCGCACACCGCGGGATCCGTGACGTGCTCGCCGCGCTGCGGGACACCGCCGACATGCTCGCCACCGCCCCGTACGCGCCGGAGTGCCTGCCGGCGCTGCGCGAGACGCACCGCAGGCTGACCGATGAGGTGCTGCCGCACGAGGCGGCCGAGGAGCGTCAGCTCTACCCGGCGCTGGCCGACCCGCTGGGCAGTGCCGAGGCCACCTCGACGATGAGCCGCGCCCATGTGGAGATCCGGCGGCTGGTGGACCGTGTCGGCGTCCACCTCGCGCAGGCCGGCGACGGTCCGCTGCGCCAAGACCAGCTCACCGACCTGCTCGCCGCCCTCTACGGCCTGGAGGCGATCCTGCGGCTGCACCTCGCGCAGGAAGAGGAGGACTACTTCTCGCTGAGCCCGGCGGAGCCGGCCGGGATCCGGTGAGCGCCCGCCGGCGGGCGGTGCGTGACGGAGGGGCCCCGCGCGGGGCCCCTCCGTTCGTCACCGTTCCCGGACCACCGCCACCGGGCAGTGCGCGTGCTGGATGAGCTGCTGGCTGACCGAGCCGAGCAGCATCCCCTTCAGGCCGCCCCGGCCCCGGGTGCCGACCACCACCAGGCACGCGTTGCGGCTGCCGTCGACCAGCAGGGACGCCGGGCGACCCTCCGCCACCTCCACGGTCACCGGCACGTCGGGGAACGTGGCACCCCACCGGGCCAGCGGCTCGTCCAGCTCGGCCCGGTCGGCCGCCGCGGCCTCCCGCGCGTCCGGACCCGACGGCGGACGCTGGCCGGTGGGCGGATGCCAGGCCCGCACCACGTGCAGGGGTACCCGTCGGGCAGCGGCCTGCTCGAACGCGAAGCCCAGGGCCCGCAGTGAACACTCGGATCCGTCCACGCCGACCGCCACGTGCCCGCTGCGTCCCCCGAGGGCAGCCTCACCACGGACGACGACGACCGGGCAGTGCGCGTGCGCGGTGACGGTGACGGCGGTGGAGCCGACCAGCAGCCCGCCGAAGCCGCCATGCCCCCGGGTACCCAGCACCAGCAGGTCGGCCTGCGCCGAGCGTTCCTGCAGCACCAGCGCGGGCGGCCCGTCGAACACCTCAGCCGTGACGGTCAGTTCCGGGTGCGCGGCGGACGCGTCCGCCGCCGCCTTGCGTACCAGCTCCTCGACCTGCCGGCGGGCCGTCTCGTCCGGCCAGACACCGGGGGCGATGCCGGGACCGATCCAGCCGGCCACGGTGAGCCACTCGAAGACGTACGCCAACCGCACCGGCCGCCCGCTGCGACCGGCCTCGTCCAGCGCCCACTCCAGCGCGGCGGAGGCGTCGGCGGAGCCGTCGTAGCCGACCAGGATCTCGTCGCCGCTCATCGGTCCCACCTCTCGTTCGCGGCCGCTGGGCTCGCAGGCTCACTCCTCGCGCTCACTGGTCACCCCGCAGTCCCGGGTCCGTCTCGCGCACCCAGCGCCACTCCGCGACCCGGGGGTCGTCCTCGCCGTGTTCGCGGGTGTAGTCCCGGCAGGACTGCCGCGCGTCGACCATCTCCTGTCGCAGGTGCGCGGCCCGGTCGGCCAGCCCCGGCACCCGGTCGATCACGTCGATGACCAGGTGGAAGCGGTCCAGGTCGTTGAGCATCACCATGTCGAACGGCGTGGTGGTGGTGCCCTCCTCCTTGTAGCCGCGCACGTGCAGGTTGGCGTGGTTGGTGCGGCGGTAGGTCAGCCGGTGGATCAGCCACGGATAGCCGTGGTAGGCGAAGATGACCTGCTTGTCCCGCGTGAAGATGGTGTCGAACTCCTTGTCCGACAGCCCGTGCGGGTGCTCGGTCGGCGGTTGCAGGCGCATCAGGTCGACCACGTTGACGACCCGCACCTTCAGCTCCGGCAGGTGCCGGTGCAGCAGGTCCGCGGCGGCCAGCGTCTCCAGGGTCGGCACGTCCCCGGCGCAGGCCAGCACCACGTCCGGCTCGCTGCCGGCATCCGTGCTGGCCCAGTCCCAGATCCCGATGCCGCGCCGGCAGTGCTGGACGGCCTCGTCCATCGACAGCCAGTTCGGCGCGGGCTGCTTGCCGGCCACCACGACGTTGATGTAGTGCCGGCTGCGCAGGCAGTGGTCCATCGTGGAGAGCAGGGTGTTGGCGTCCGGCGGCAGGTAGACGCGTACGACCTCGGCCTTCTTGTTCATCACGTGGTCGATGAAGCCCGGGTCCTGGTGCGAGAAGCCGTTGTGGTCCTGCCGCCAGACGTGGCTGGAGAGCAGGTAGTTCAGCGAGGCCACGGGCTTGCGCCACGGGATGCCCCGGGTCACCTTCAGCCACTTGGCGTGCTGGTTGAGCATGGAGTCGACGATGTGGATGAACGCCTCGTAGCTGGTGAAGATGCCGTGCCGGCCGGTCAGCAGGTAACCCTCCAGCCAGCCCTGGCACAGGTGCTCGGAGAGGACCTCCATCACCCGTCCGTCGGGCGAGAGGTGGTCGTCGCCGGGCACGGTGCCGGCCATCCAGGCCCGGCCGGTGACCTCGAACGCCGCGCCGAGCCGGTTCGAGGCGACCTCGTCGGGGCCGAAGAGGCGGAACGTCTCCGGGTTGGCGGTGATCACGTCGCGTACCCACGGGCCGAGGGCGCCGGTCGAGCCGGCCACCGTCGCGCCGGGCCGCTGCACGTCGACGGCGTAGTCGCGGAAGTCCGGCAGCGCCAGGTCACGCAGCACCAGCCCGCCGTTGGTGACCGGGTTGGCGCTCATCCGCCGCTCGCCCCTGGGCGGCAGCGCGGCCAGCTCGGCGACCGGTGCGCCGGTGGCGTCGAAGAGTTCCTCCGGCCGGTAGCTGCGCAGCCAGCGCTCCAGCTCGGCCAGGTGCTCCGGGTTCTTGCGTACCTCGGACAGCGGCACCTGGTGGGCGCGGTAGGTGCCCTCGACCTGCTTGCCGTCGACGTCGTGCGGCCCCGTCCAGCCCTTCGGCGTACGCAGGACGATCATCGGCCAGCGGGGGCGCTCGACGGCGCCGCCCGAGCGGGCCCGCCGCTGGATGGCGGCGATCTCGTCCAGCGCCCGGTCCAGCGTGCCGGCGAGGGCCTGGTGCACCGTCGCCGGGTCGTCTCCGGCGACCACGTACGGCTCGTAGCCGAAGCCGCGCATCATGGCCAGCAGGTCGTCCTCGTCGATCCGGTCCAGCACCGTCGGATTGGCGATCTTGTAGCCGTTGAGGTGCAGGATCGGCAGCACCGCGCCGTCGCGGGCCGGGTTCAGGAAGACGTTGGAGAGCCAGCTGCCGGCCAGCGGGCCGGTCTCCGCCTCCCCGTCGCCGATGACGCAGGCCACCAGCAGGTCGGGATTGTCGAACGCCGCGCCGTAGGCGTGGCTGAGCGCGTACCCCAGCTCGCCGCCCTCGTGGATCGAACCCGGCACCTCCGCCGCCACGTGGCTGGGGATGCCACCGGGGAACGAGAACTGGCGGAAAAGCCGGGCCATGCCGGCCTCGTCGCGACCGATGTGGTGGTAGACCTCGCTCCAGGTGCCCTCCAGCCAGGTGTTGGCGACGACCGCCGGACCGCCGTGACCGGGCCCGGTGACGAACAGGGCGGACAGGTCACGGGCGACGATGACCCGGTTGAGGTGGGCGTAGAGCAGATTCAGGCCGGGACTGGTGCCCCAGTGCCCGAGCAGGCGCGGTTTGACGTGCTCGGGAGCGAGCGGCTCGCGTAGCAGCGGGTTGTCCAGCAGGTAGATCTGCCCGACGGTCAGGTAGTTCGCCGCTCGCCAGTAGGCGTCCAGCCGACGCAGCTCGTCTTCGGTCAGGGGGCTGTGTAGGTCGAGAGCGGTGTCCATACTGCATGAGCCTCTCGCGGGTAGGGGAATCCTGCATCCGCAGAGTGCGGATTCGTCCGGGCCGGCCTCAGCATTCCGGTCGACGCCGGTGTGGATCAGGGCCGTTGGTCCCGTGAGGGCTGGGCGTTGCGCCCGTCCATCGGGATCCCCGTCAGCCCGCGCACCACGACCAGCGGCGCGGGGGAGTGGTAGAGCATCGCCTGGCTCACCGCCCCGAGCATGCCCCGCCACGGCTCGTCGCCCCGGGCGGCGACCAGCGCCACCTGCGCCGAGCGGGACTGCTCCACCAGGACCGTGCCGGGGTCACCCCGGATCGTGTGGCACTCCGTGGCCACCGACGGGAACCGGTGCGCCGAGCGCGCCACCATCCCGGCGAGCAGTTCGGGGTCTTCGGCGTCCTCCTCCGGCTCGACGACGCGGACCGCCAGCAGCCGGGCCTCCCGCCCGGCCGCGCACTCGAACGCCCAATCCAGTGCGCCCTGCGAGCTGCCGGTGCCGTCCACCCCGACCAGCACCGGCCCCTGCGGCGGCGGCTCCCGGCGGGCCACCAACACGGGGCAGCCGGCCCGGGCGGCGAGCTGCACCGCCGGCGCGTCGACCGACACGCACTCACCGCTGGTCGCCATGCCGCCGTCGCCCACGGCGAGCAGGAACGCCGACTCCGACCGGCGTACCAGGGTGGTGACGAGGGCACCCTCGACGATCTCACCGCTGACCGGCAGCGCGGGCTCGACCTCGTTGGCGATCCGGGTGGCCCGCGAGATCAGCTCCTCGGCGTCCGCACGCGGCCCCCCGACCGACGGCGCCTCCAGCGCGGCCGCCCAGTTGAACGCGTGCAGCAGGCAGAGCGGACGGCCGTGCGCGGCGGCCTCCTGCGCCGCCAGCCTGACCACCGGCAGGTTGCGCTCCGTGCCGAGCCCGACCAGCACCGCCGCGTCGGTGGGTGCGGCCATCCGAATCACCTCCGCAGGCGTCGCGCCCGGCCTTCCTGTCGAGGCTATCCCCGCAGGTACGACGCTGGCGCGGAATCGCGGGCGACGGTGGGCTCGGGCTGGTTGTCTGCGAAAAGTCCGGCCGCTGCTCGGGGTGTGGCTTCGGGGGCGCCGGATGGTGTGCGTGGCTCGACGTGCCCGCCCGTCGCCGTGCCGATCATGGAGTTGTGGTGGGCGTTATGTCGCCGAGCACTGGAACAGCTGACCCGACAGACTTTCCACCGCAAGGGGGATCGCTGGCCGGCACCCGAACCCGGGGTGCCGGCCAGCGGCGTCTGCGTCGGTGGGCCCCTGTCAGCAGGGAGTCGTGGAGTGGACCCGGACGACCACGGCGGTGGCGTTGTCGTCGCCGCCGGCCTCCAGGGTGCCGTCGAGCAGGTCCCGCACCGCCTCGTCCGGTCGCGGCGCCGCCAGGAGTTCCCGCATCAGGTGATAGTCGACCTGGTCGCTGACGCCGTCGGTGCAGAGCAGCCAGATGTCGCCGGGGCGCAGCGACACCGCGAGCAGGTCCGCCTCCGGCTCGTCGGGATGGCCGGCGTAGCGGGTGAGCTGGTAGCGGGCGCGATCGGCGGCGGGGGAGTCGACCGGGTACCAACCGTGCAGCACGCCCAGCCAGGCCGCCGTGTGGTCGACGGTGACGAGTTCCAGTAGGCCGTCGCGCAGCCGGTAGGCGCGGGAGTCGCCGAGCTGGACGAGCCAGCCCTGCCCGCCGTCGGGCTCCACGAGCAGGGCCGTCAGGGTGCAGCCGGTCAGCTCCGCCAGTTGGGCGCCGGCGGCGCGTACGGCTGACTGGACGTGGCCCACGGCGGCGCGCAACGTGCGCGCGTCGACCGCGGGCCAGGCGGCCCCGACCCGCGCGACCAGGGTGCCCATGGCCGTCGTGCCGGCGCGGCGGCTGCCCTCGCCGGCGCCCATGCCGTCGGCCACCGCGACGAACGGCAGTGCGGGGTCGACGTGCAGCACGTCGAAGTTGGCCGGGTAGCGGTTGCCGACCACGCTGCCGCCGGCGAACTCCAGCGTGACCTCGCCGAGCGGGAGACGGCGCACGTCATCGGGCACGGTGACCTCGGCGCGGCGGCCGGCGGAGGATGGGCACCGGCGGATCGTACTGTCGTACGCGTGCCGCGCCGAGCGCGACCAGCCGTGCGCATTCGGCCTCGAGCGCGGCCAGGCGCTCCTCGCCCACGAGCCCGGTGCCGGCCCGTACGTCGAGATGCAGTCGATTCCTGACGACCTTGTCTTCGGGTACGCGCTGGAAGAACAGTCGCGGGCCCGTTCGGCGATCTTCAGCCACAGGGTGTCAACATGGGTTGACATGGCGGTGCTGTCAACGTAAGTTGACGACATGAGTCAGGCAACGGAACTCGCGGCGGCAGCCGGCAGCACCGACCCCCGGGTCGGGCTGCGCGCCGTCCGCGCGCTGCGCCGGTTGCTCGAGCGGCTCGAGGTGGTCCAGGTGGACAACGCCCGTCGACAGGGCTGGTCCTGGCAGGAGATCGCCGACGAGCTCGAGGTCACCCGGCAGGCGGTCCACAAGAAGCACGCCGGTCGTCCGGCCGTCGGATCCTCCTGGGAGGCATGATGTTCGAACGGTTCACCGACCGGGCCCGCACGGTCGTGCGGCACGCCCGGGACGAGGCCCGGACCGAGGGCCGAGGGCCCGTCGGCACCGAGCACCTGCTGCTCGCCCTGCTCGCCGACGGCGACGGCCTCGCCGCCCGGGTGCTCGCCGAGGCCGGCCTGCTCGCCGACGACCTGCGGGCCCGCGTCCGCCGGCACACCGAGCGGGGAGCGACGGGCCTCGCCGACGCCGACGCCGTGGCCCTGCGCGAGATCGGCATCGACCTGGCGGCCGTCGTGGCCCGGATCGAGGAATCCTTCGGCCCGGACGCGCTGCGCGAGGCCGCGCCGGCGCCGCGCCGCCGCTGGGGCCGCCGACGGTACGCGGGCGGCCCCTTCTCCCCGCGCGCCAAGAAGGTGCTGGAGCTGGCGCTGCGGGAGGCGTTGCGACTGCGCCACCGGCACATCGGCACGGAGCACATCCTGCTCGGAGTGCTCCGCGAGGGGCAGGGCCCGGGCGCCCTGGTGCTCACCGAGGCCGGCGCCGACCTCGACGACCTGCGCCGCCGCGTGGAGACGGCCCTCCGCACCCCGGCCTGACCCACCCCCACCCCCACCCCCGTCCCCGCCCGTCGATCATGAGGTTGGGGGTGAAGTGGATCTCAGGGACCACGGTCAACCTCATGATCGACGGGCGTCGGGACGGCCCGTCCTCGCCCGGCGCAGCCGGGGGTGTCGGCGGGGCGGTGGGGGGTCGGGTGGGGGTCGGGTGGGGGTCGGGTGGGCGTCGGGTGGGCGGCGGAGCGGTGGGGCGTGCGGCAAACCCGTTCTCCCTGCGCCCAACGTCACCGCGCCGTCGGGTCGCTGCCGTGCCGGATCTGCTGCACACTGGCGCCGTGGATGCTCGACAGGACAAGGGACGCGCGGCGCACGACGGCGGTCTGCGCTCGGCCGTGGTGGTCAACCCGGTGAAGGTGGCCGACCTCGACGAGCTACGTCGTACGGTCCACGACGCCCTCGCCGCGGCCGGCTGGCCCGAGCCGCTGTGGTTCGAGACCACGGTCGAGGACCCGGGCCGGGGCCAGACCCAGGAGGCGGTCGAGGCCGGCGTGGACGTCGTCTTCGCCTGCGGCGGCGACGGCACCGTGATGGCCTGCGTCAGCGGCCTGGTCGGCACCGACGTGGCGCTCGCCGTGCTGCCCCAGGGCACCGGCAACCTCCTCGCGGCCAACCTCGGGCTCTCGGGCGACCTGGCCGCCGGGCTGGAGGTCGCCGTCGAGCGTGGCCGCCGACTGCTCGACGTCGGCGCGGTCGAGGACCACTACTTCACGGTCATGGCCGGCATGGGCTTCGACGCCCAGATGCTCGCCGACACCTCCGAGACCACCAAGAAGCGGATCGGCTGGCCGGCGTACGTGGTGGGGGCCGCCCGGCACCTGCGCGACCGGCCGATGAAGGTCTCCATCCGCATCGACGACCAGCAGCCGATCCGTCGCCGGGCCCGCTCCGTCCTCGTCGCCAACGTCGGCCGGCTGCAGGGCGGCGTGCGCCTGCTCACCGAGGCCGAACCGGACGACGGATACCTCGACGTCGCGGTGCTCACCCCGCGTACCCTGCGGCACTGGCTCGCGCTCGGCTGGGCGCTCGTCCGTCGGCAGGACAGCGTGCCCCGGATGGAGGTCTTCCGGGCCCGACGGGTGGAGATCACCAGCAACCGGGCCCAGCCCCGGGAGCTCGACGGCGATCTCATCGAGCCGGGCCGCACCCTCAAGGCCGAGATCCGGCGGCGGGCGCTGTGGCTCTGCGTTCCGCAGCCAGCGCAGGATCCCGACCTGGCCGAGGACGCGCAGGCGGCCGCCGAGCGTGGTGAGCGGCTCATCGAGGAAGCGCGCCGTGAGTAGCACCCGGATGGTGCCGGAGACCCGGCTCATGTCCGACGAGGAACTCAACGCCGACGACGCCTGGCACACACTGCGCCGGCAGGGCGGCTGGCACCTGCTGCGGGACGCGTTCATCCGGTTCCGCTACGGCGACGGGTTCAGCCACTCGCGCGCCTTCGCGCTGCAACTCTGCCTCGCCGTGGTGCCGTTCCTGATCGCGCTGACCGGCCTGATCAGCGAGCTCGGCGTGGAGGAGGGCGGCCGGGTGGTCGCCGACACGGTGCTGGCGCTGACCCCGGGGGCGAGCGAGCCCATGGTGGCCGAGCTGCTCGGCGAGGGGGACCGCACCGAACGGGCCGGGGAGCTGGCGCTCGGCCTCGGCCTGCTCACCGGCCTGGTGGCGCTGACCAGCACCATGGCCCAGATCGAGCGCGGCGCCAACCGGATCTACGGCGTGGAGCGGGACCGGCCCGCGCTGTGGAAGTACGTCCGCGCCACCGTCCTCGCCCTCATCGCTGGCGTACCGGCGCTCACCGGGTTCCTGATCCTCGTCGGCGGCGGTCCGATGGGCGACTCGGTGCAGCGGCACTACGCCTGGGGCGAGCTCGCCAACGCCGTCTGGGACGTGGTGCGCTGGCCGCTCAGTCTGGGCCTGACCGTCCTCGCCGTCGCGGTGATCTTCCGGCACGCCCCCCGCCGCAAGCAGCCCGGCCTGTCCTGGCTCTTCTTCGGCGCCGGCATCGCCACCGCGCTGTGGTGGGTGGCCAGCCTGCTGCTCGCCGCGTACGTGCGGTTCAGCGGCGGGTTCGGGCAGACGTACGGGGCGCTGACCGGGATGATGGCGCTGCTGCTCTGGGCCAACCTGACCGGCATGGCGCTCTTCGGTGGACTGTCCTTCGCCGCCCAGCTGGAGGCGCTGCGCATCGGCGTACGCGAGCCCGCCCAGCCCGACCTCTGGGAGCCCGAGGCCGGGCGCGGGGAGCTGCACGACACCGGCGAGATGAGCTCGCTGTAGCTCCGCTTCGGACACCCACCGGTGTACGCGGAGCGTCGATCGGGTAATGCGGCACGCCAGAAGCGAGAGGGAGGCTGCCGTGGGCGCGGTCACACAGGCGTTACGACGACCCTTGGGTCACTTCACCGAGCGGACCCTCGCCGGCCTGGCGATCGTGCTCGGTGCCGGGGTCGGTTTCGGGGTGCTCCTCGTGCTGGTGCGGACCCGGTGGTCCCCGCTCTACGACGTCGACCACGGCGTGGCCCAATGGCTCAACGACCTGGTCGCCCCGCACGGGCCGCTGGTGACCGTGCTCAACGCGCTCACCGACCTCGGCGGGCGGGCCGTCATCATCTGGCTGGTGTCGGTGGCCGTGGTCGGTCTGCTGATCCGCAAGCAGGGCCGGCTCGCGGTGTTCCTGATCGTCACCGGCGTCGGCGCCCTCGTCCTCGACCCGGCGCTCAAGACGCTGGTGGACCGGCTGCGTCCCGAGGTGGAGGTGCCCATCGGCACGTACGCCGGGGACAGCTTCCCCAGCGGGCACGCGCTCGGCTCGATGGTCGCCTACGGGGCGCTGCTGCTGGTCTTCCTGCCGGCCATGTCGCGCCGCTGGCGCAAGCCCGCGATCGCACTGGTCGCCCTCGTCGTGTTCCTCATCGGCCTGACCCGGATCGCGTTGGGCGTGCACTTCGTCTCGGACGTGCTCGGGGCCTGGCTGCTCGGCGCCGCCTGGCTCGGCGTCACCGCGTACGCCTTCCGGCTCTGGCGCATCGAGCGCGGCCGTCCGGTCCCGGCGTTGACCGACGGGCTGGAGCCGGAGGCCGCGCACGACGTGGCGCCCGCCCCGGACGAGGCGCACCTGCTGCCGCACCCCCGGGCCGCCGTGTTCGAGCTGATCGTCGGCTGGGTGCTGATCCTCGGTGCGCTCTACGGCTTCGGCATGTTCGTCAGCTACCACGCCGGCGGCACCTTCTTCGCCACCCTGGACACCGACGTGCCGAGGTGGTTCGCCGAGCACCGCACCCCCGGCCGGGACGACTTCAGCTACTGGTGGAGCAAGGTCGGCGACACCCACGCCATCCTGCTCATCTCGCTGGTCTTCTGCCCGCTCGTGCTCGCCGTGTGGCGGCGCTGGCGACCGGTGCTGTTCGTGGCGCTGACCATGTTCGGCGAGCTCACCCTCTTCCTCGCCTCCGCCGCCGCGGTCGACCGGCCGCGACCGCCGGTCGGCAACCTCGACGGGCCGATGCCGACCTCCTCGTTCCCGTCCGGCCACATCGCCGCCACGCTCTGCGTCTGGGTGGCGATCGCGGTGATCGTCTTCCCGCGTACCGACCGGTGGTGGCGATGGGTCTTCGTGGCGCTGGCGGTCGTGATGCCGGCCGGCGTGGCGATCAGCCGGATGTACCGGGGCATGCACCACCCCACCGACTTCATGGGCGCGATCATCCTCACCACCCTCTGGATCGGACTGCTCTACTGGGTGGTCCGCCCCAACGAGGACCTGCGCGAGGGCAACCGGCCGAGCATCGAGTCCGAGGACGTGGACACCCTCGACGACGAGCTGGCCAAGGCCGGCCGGGTGGACTGACGCCGCCGATGCTGCGGGCGATGACCTGGAACATCCGCACCGGCGGACGGGACTCCGGCGGCGTCGACCGGCGGGACCTGCTGGTGCGGGTTGTCGCCGCCGAGCGGCCGGACGTGCTGGCGTTGCAGGAGTTGCGGGGCTTCGACGACCGGCCGGCCGCTGCGCCTGCCCCCGTCGGTGGTCGCCGCGCAGGGGCGGGCGGCGTGCTCGCCGACTTCGCGGGCCGGGTGGGGATGCGTCCCCACCTGGCCCGTTCCTGCTTCGGCCAGCCGGTGGCGGTGCTGCTCCGTCCCCCGCTGCGGGTCCTGAACGCCACCCGGGTGCGTCGGCCGTTCCACCACGCGGCGCAGCGGGTCACCGTGTCGACCACCGCCGGCCCGCTGACGGTGCTGAGCGTGCACCTCGACCCGTACTCGGGGCTGCGGCGGCGCGTCGAGGCGGGCTGGGCCGCCGCCGCGCTGCACCGCGCGCCGGGGGAGCTGGGGCTGCTGGCCGGCGACCTCAACACCCTCGACCCGGTCGCCGAGCACACCGACCGCGTCGCCCGGCTCCCGGCCGCGTACCGCCGTCGTCACCTGCGCCGCGACGGGCGGACGGTGGAGACCCGGGCGGTGGCCCGGCTGCTCGCCGCCGGCCTGGTCGACCTGTACGCGGCGGGTGGCGGGCCGGCCGACGGCACGGCGGACGCCGGGCTGACCGCGCCCACCCGCCACGGCGGCGGCGCGGAGTTCTCGGGCATGCGGCTGGACTACCTGTTCGGCACCGCCGCGCTCGCCGGGCGGGTGCGGGACTGTCGGGTGCTCCGCGGTGGCGACACCGAGTACGCCTCCGACCACTACCCGGTCGTCGCGGACCTGGACCTCGACCCGACGTGACGACCGGCCGCCCGCGGCCTCGTTCCGCCCCCGGCCTCGTTCCGCCCGACGGGCCGCGACGCTGGGGGATTGCCGGTACGGATTACCGTGAGCCCGTGATCAACCCGCCGAGCCCGGAGCCGGGGCGCACCGGGTCGCCGCCCGATCCGTTGCTGGTCGCCGTCGCCCGGGGGATCGCGCTGGTCGTGGTGGTGCCCGTCCGGCTGCTCTGGGAGCTGGTCGCGACCGTCGGCCGTTGGCTGCACCGCTGGCTGCTCGCGCCGGTCGGCCGGTTCCTGGACCGCTGGCTGCTGCGTCCGCTGGGCTGGCTGCTGCGGATCCTGGTGTGGGTGCCGCTGGTGTGGCTCGGCCGCGGCCTGGGCTGGCTGTTGCGGACGCTGGTGTGGGTGCCGCTGGTGTGGTTGGGGCGCGGGCTGGCCTGGCTGGCCCGGACGCTGGTCTGGGTGCCGCTGGCCTGGCTGGCGTACCACCTGATCTGGCTTCCGGCGCGCTGGCTGGCCCGGCTCCTCGCGCCGCTCGGACGCCTGCTCCTGGCCGGGCTCGCGGCGGTCGGCCGGTGGCTGGTGGCGGCGGGCCGGGTGCTGCTGGACGCGCTGCGATGGGCGTGGTGGGCGGCCGGTCGGCTGCTCTGGTGGTGCTACGCGCTCACCCTGCGGCCGTTCGTGCTCGGGGCGGGCTGGCTCTGGCGGCACGCCGTCCGCCCGGTGGGCCGGGCGGTGGCCGCCGCGTGGCGGGCGACGGTGTCGCCGGCCGTCCGCTGGGTGCGTCGCGCCGTCGTGGACCCGGTGCGCCAGGCGACCCGTGAAGCGCTGACCGCCCTGGGCCTGCGCGGCTGACCCGGCCGCGGCCCCGATGAGCGGGCCGAGCGAGATCTTGGTACGGAACGGCCCCTCCAGGGGCCGCTTCCTACCAAGATCTCCAGCGCGGGGAGCCGGAGACAGCGCGGGGAGCCGGAGACAGCGCGGGGAGCCGGAGCCGCGGGGGCTACAGCAGCAGGTTGAGCAGGACGGTCAGGACGACCGACGCGACGATCGAGAAGAGGATCATCAGCAGGCAGCCGAGGCCGCCGCCGGCCGGGCGGATCTCCGTGTTGCCGATACGCATGGGATCACCTGTTCGTCAGCGAGGGGGCGAGGAGGGCTCGGATCGCGTCGGCGATCTGCGCCGGTGCGGTGGTGGCGACGTTGTGCGCGGCGCCCGGCACGGTGACCGTACGGGCGTGCGGCACCAGCCGGCCCACCTGCGTACGCCAGGACGGCGGCACGACCGGGTCCCGGGAGCCGGTGACCACCAGGGTGGGCGCGGCGATGCGCACCAGGTCCGCCTCGATCCCGTTGCGCACGGAGTGCGACAGCGTCGCGTGCACCCGCCAGGGGCGGGCGTCGAGGACGTCCCGGAGCAGGATCGGCGCCTGCAACGGCGCCTCACGCAGGGTGTCGACCAGCCAGCGCCCGAACTGTCCCCGGCGGGAGCGGGCGGCGGGATCGCTGGTCGGCCCGGCGAGCACCACGGCCCGGACCGCGTCGGGATGCCGGGCGGCGAGCGCCGCGACGACCTCCGCGCCGAACGAGTGCCCGAGCAGGCAGACGGGCGGCATCCGGTACGCGGCCAGCCAGGCGGCCAGGTGCCCGGCGTGCTCGCGCACGTCGTACGCCCGGCCGGGGCGCTCGGTCAGCCCGAAGCCGGGCAGGTCGGGCACGTACACCGGATGGGTGTCGGCCAGCGCCAGGGCGAGCGGGGTCAGGTAGCGGTGGGAGACCGCCAGCCCGTGCACCAGCACGACCGGGGTGGCGGCCGTGCCGGGGTCGCCCGCGCGGCGGGTGTGCGTACGCAGCCCGTCGACCAGCCGCCACTCGCTGGTCAGCCCGGCGGCCGGCTTCGGGGCGGCCAGTGCGACGCGCAGCTCCGCCGGACCGAACCGGCCCGGTGGGGTCGCCCGGGGCCGCCGGGCCGGTGTCGCCCTCACAGCTCGCGCAGCCTCGGCAGGAGCTGCTCCTGCGCCCAGTCCAGGAACATCGGCTGCGTCTCGCCGCCGACCTGCACGATCGCCACGTGCGTGAAGCCGGCGTCGACGAACTTGCGGAACGCCTCGACGTGCCCGTCCACGTCCGGCCCGCAGGAGATCCCCTCGGCCACGTCCTCCTCGCGGACGAACTGGGTGGCGGCCGCGAACGACTCCGGCCCCGGCAGGTCGGCGTTGACCTTCCAGCCCATCCCGAACCAGCGGAACTGGTCGTGCACGATCTTGCGGCACTCCGCCTCGTCCGGGCCGTAGCAGATGGCCACCTGCCCGTAGCGGGGCTGCCCGGCGCCGCCGGCCTCGTCGTACATCTCGATGATGTGCGGGTCCGGCTCGGTGGCGACGAGGCCGTTGCCGTACTCGGCGGCGAGGGTGACCGACTGGCGGCCCGAGGCGGCGACGGCCATCGGCACGGGCCGGGACGGCCGGTCCCAGACGTAGGCGTCGGGGACGTCGTAGTGGTTGCCCGAGAAGGTCAGCGTCTCCCCGTTGAGCAGGGGACGGATGATCTGGAGCGCCTCCTCGAACATCTCGTGGCGCTGCTGCACGTGTGGCCAGCCGCCGACCACGTGCTCGTTGAGGTTCTCGCCCGCGCCCAGGCCGAGGGTGAACCGGCCGTCCGAGAGCACCCCGATCGTGCTGGCCTTCTGCGCCACGACCGCCGGGTGGTAGCGGCGGATCGGGCAGGTGACGAAGGACATCAGCTCAGCCCGGCTGGTGGCGTGCGCGACCGCGCCGAGCACCGACCAGGCGTACGGGGAGTGGCCCTGCGAGTCCAGCCAGGGGTAGTAGTGGTCGGAGATGACGAGCTGGTCGAAGCCGGCCGCCTCCGCCCGTACCGCGTAGTCGACCAGTTGCTTGGGGCCGGCCTGCTCGCACATCAGGGTGTAGCCGACGTTGACCATGGGTGTCTCCTTCCGACCCGGGCGGATCATCCCCGGATACCCCGCGAAGCCCCGGCCAACCCCCGCGACCGACGCCGGTGGTCCTCTGCTTAACCGGTTCATTGCGTGACCGGCCGACGCGGCCTACGCTGATCCCTGCGCCGCCGGGAGCCGGGCGGCGGCTGTCGGGCTGCAGCCGCCATCCCCTGTGACGTCCCACCCCCATTCGGGCAGCGGGGGTCCTCCCTTGAGGAAGGCCATGAAGAAGAGACTCTCCGCCGCCGGCGCGGCCCTGCTCGCGTTGCTGGTCGCCGTGCTGGCGTTCGGCCAGCCCGCGCGGGCCGCGACCGGCTTCTCCGTCGCCGACGGCAAGCTCTACGACGCCAACGGCAGCGAGTTCGTGATGCGCGGCGTCAACCACGCGCACACCTGGTACCAGCAGCAGACCAGCTCCTTCGCCAACATCAAGGCGCTCGGGGCGAACACGGTGCGGGTGGTGCTGGCCAGCGGCCAGCGGTGGGCGAAGAACGACACCGCCGACGTCGCCAACGTCATCTCGCTGTGCAGGGCCAACCGGCTGATCTGTGTGCTGGAGGTCCACGACACCACCGGCTACGGCGAGCAGAGCGGGGCGGCCACCCTCGACCAGGCGGTCGACTACTGGCTCAGCGTCTCCGGCGCCCTCGCCGGCCAGGAGAAGTACGTCATCGTCAACATCGGCAACGAGCCGTACGGCAACCAGGGCTACGGCACCTGGGCGACCGACACCGCCGACGCGATCAAGCGGCTGCGGGCTGGCGGCCTGACGCACACCATCATGGTCGACGCCCCCAACTGGGGCCAGGACTGGTCGTTCACCATGCGCGACAACGCCGCGTCGGTCTTCGCGGCCGACCCGCAGCGGAACACCGTCTTCTCCATCCACATGTACGGCGTCTTCGACACCGCCGCCGAGGTCAGCGACTACCTCGGCCGGTTCCGCGCCGCCAAGCTGCCGATCGTGGTCGGCGAGTTCGGCTTCGACCACTCCGACGGCAACCCCGACGAGGACGCCATCCTCTCCTACAGCCAGGCCAACGGGATCGGCTACCTGGGCTGGTCCTGGAGCGGCAACGGTGGTGGCGTCGAGTACCTCGACATGGTCACCAGCTTCAACCCCGCCGCGCTGACCACGTGGGGGCAGCGCATCTTCAACGGCGCGAACGGGATCAAGGCCACCGCGAAGGAGGCGACGGTCTTCGGCAGCACCCCACCGCCGACGAGCCCGCCGCCGAGCACGCCTCCGCCCACGACCCCGCCCCCCACCACGCCCCCGCCCACGACCCCGCCGCCGAGCACGCCGCCGCCGGGCGGCTGCACCGCGACGTACACGGTGGTCAACCAGTGGCAGGGTGGCTTCCAGGGCGAGGTGAAGGTGACCGCCGGCTCGGCGGCGATCAACGGCTGGACGACGAGGTGGACGTTCGCCAACGGCCAGACCGTCAGCCAGTCCTGGAGCACCGTCCTGAGCAGCAGCGGGGCGACCGTCACGGCCCGCAACGCCGACTGGAACGGTCGGCTGGGTGCCGGGGCCAGCACCAGCTTCGGCTTCATCGCCAGCGGGAACGGCACCACCGCCGCGCCCGCGGTGACCTGCACCGCGAGCTGAGGTAGCCGCCCCCACCGGTGGCCGGGTCCGCACAGGCCCGGCCGCCGGTGGGACCTCGCGCTGCGCGAGGGTGAGCGCGCCGACCGCTGCCGAGCTGCGCCGTCCGTGGGACCGCCCGCGCGACCACGGACCGGCAGTCTCGTTCCCCGTCCATGCGGGCAGCTCGACAGCGACGACACGCTCTGTCCGCCCCCCGACGAGCGCGTGGTGACCCCGGCACCCGCCAGGCCCCCGGGGAGGGCCTACGCGGTGTGCGTCAGCGCCTCAGCCTCCGGTCCGGGCATTGGCCAGCCGGGCGGCGCGCATCGTCAGGTACCGCTGCTCGGGCAGGCTCGCGGTCAGTCCGGCGGCGACCCGGTACGCGGCCACCGCCCGCTCCCGGTCGCCGGCCATCTCGTGCAGGTGGGCCCGGGCGGCGGGCAGCCGGTGGTGTCCGGCGAGCCGGGGGTCGGCGTCCAGCGCGTCCAGCGCCGCCAGGCCGGCGGCCGGGCCGTGCACCATGGCGGTCGCCACCGCACGGTTTAGGGAGACGACGGGGTTGCCCGAGACGCGTTCCAGCACCTCGTAGAGGGCGAGGATCTGCGCCCAGTCGGTCTCCCCGGTGCTGGGCGCCTCGTCGTGCAACGCGGCGATGGCCGCCTGGAGCTGGTAGGGCCCGACCGGCCCGCGCGGCAGCGCCCAGGTCACCAGGGCGACCCCCTCGGCGATCGCCGCCGCGTCCCACCGGGAGCGGTCCTGGTCGGCCAGGGAGACCAGCTCGCCCGAGGGACCGGTGCGCGCGGCGGCGCGAGCGTCGGTGAGCAGCATCAACGCCAGCAGCCCGGCGACCTCGGCGTCGTCGGGCAGGAGCGCGCCCAGGGCACGGGTCAGCCGGAGGGCCTCCTCCGACAGGTCCACCCGGCGCAGGTGGGTGCCCAGGCTGGCGGTGTGCCCTTCCGTGAAGATCAGGTAGAGCACGTGCCGCACGGCGGCCAGCCGGGCCTCCCGGTCGGCGGGCTCGGGCATCCGGAACGGGACGCCCGAGGCGCGGATGCGCTGCTTGGCGCGGCTGATCCGCTGGGCCATGGTGGCCTCGGGCACGAGGAAGGCACGGGCGATCTCGGCCGTGGTCAGGCCGCCGACCGCCCGCAGGGTCAGCGCGATCGCCGACGCCGGCGTGAGGGCCGGATGGCAGCAGAGGAAGAGCAGCGTCAGGGTGTCGTCCCGATCCGCGGCCAGTTCCTCGTCCGGCGGTGGCGCGGCGCGCCGGTCGTCCGGCTCGCGGCGGGCGGCGAGGTCCTCGCGCCGCCGCCGCGCCGTCTCGCCGCGGACCAGTTCGACCATCCGCCGGTACGCGACCTGGATGAGCCAGCCGCGCGGGTTGTCGGGCGTCCCCTCCACCGGCCACTGGGTGGCCGCCGCCAGCAGCGCCTCCTGCACGGCGTCCTCGGCGGTGACGAAGTCACCGAAGCGGCGGGTGAGCACGCCGAGGACCTGCGGCGCCAGTTCGCGCAGCAGGTCCTCGACGCAGGAGGCGGCGTCCAGTCGTCACATCTCCTGCGGGGGCGCCGACATGACCGGGCGCACCTCGATCGGCATGTTCAGCGGTCGACCGCCCGGACCGGGCGCGGTGGAGATGTGCGCGGCGAGCTCGACGGCCCGCCCCGGGCTGTCGCAGTCGACGATCCAGAAGCCGGCGAGGAACTCCTTGGTCTCGGCGAACGGCCCCTCGGTGACCACGGGCGCGCCGCCAGCGCCCGCCCGGACGATCCTCGCCTGGGCGGGCCCGGCGAGTCCCTCACCACCGACCAGCTCACCCTCGGCGATCAGCTTCTCGTTGACCTCGCCCATGAAGGCGACGTGCGCCCGGATCTCCTCGGGCTTCCACGTCTCGATCGGGGGAAAGTCCGTGTCGGCGGCGCTGAACTGCATCAGCAGCATGTACTTCACGTCTGGCTCCTCACGGCTGCGCACCCATCATCGGTGCTCTCACCCGTCGGTAGAAGCCGGCACCCCGGTTCTCGACATCCTCGGCGGAGAATTCTCCGGAGAGTTCCCCGCCGGCTCAGTCGGCGGCGGTGACCTCCAGCAGCACGGTCTGCTCGGGGTGCAGCGCCGGCATCTGGAGCCCGACGGTCGCCAGCACCGCGCCGCCGAGCGTCACGCCGCCGCCGCCGGCCAGCCAGCCCGGCTCGGTGAGCTGGAGGGTCGCGGGCTCGGGCACTCCGGCGGCGGGCCGCACCGCGTACCGGCGGCGGGGGTCGAGGCCGGGGAGCCGGACCGGTCCGGGCGTCTGGGTCACCGAGGTGGCCAGCCGGGCCACGGCGTACACCGCGTGGGAACCGTCGTGGGCGATGACGCCGTGCGCCCAGACGGCCGGGTCGGGGTGGTCGACGCGGACCACCCGGCCGGCGTGCAGCAGCGGGCGGAGCCGCTTGTGCAGCGCGACCCAGGCGGCCAGCTCGCGGCGCTGGGCGACACCGATCGCGCCGATGTCCCACTCGATGCCGTGGTGGCCGAAGAGCGCGGTCGCCGCCCGGAACCCCAGGTCGTGCACGCGGTGGGTGGTGTGCGAGCGCTCCGGCCCGATGTGGCTGCCGACGAGTTCGGGCGGCAGCAGCAGCCCCGTCCAGCGCTGGACGGCCAGCCGCTCCAGGGCGTCGTTGCAGTCGCTGGCCCAGACCCGCTCGGTGCGCCGCAGGATCTCCAGGTCCACCCGGGCGCCGCCGGAGGCGCAGCTCTCGATCTCCACGCCCGGATGGCGGCGGCGCAGCTCGTCGAGGAGCCGGTAGACCGCGAGGGTCTGCCCGTGCACGCCGGGGCGGCCGTGGTGACCCGCCTCGGTCAGGTCCCGGTTGTGGTCCCACTTGAGGTAATCGATGCCGGGGGGCGCGGTGAGCAGGGCGTCGAGCCGCTGAAGCAGGTAGGCGTACGCGGGCGGGTGGGCGAGGTCGAGCACCTGCTGGTGCCGCCACGTCGGCGGTAGCCGGCCGGGCGCCGACAGCACCCACTCGGGGTGGGCGCGGAACAGCTCGGAGTCCTGGTTGACCATCTCCGGTTCGACCCAGAGGCCGAACCGCATCCCGCGCCCGCGCACGTGCTCGACGAGCGGGTGCAGGCCGTCGGGCCAGACGCTCTCGTCGACGTACCAGTCGCCGAGGCCGGCGCGGTCGTGGCGACGCCCCCGGAACCACCCGTCGTCGAGCACGAACCGTTCCACCCCCACCTCGGCGGCGTGGTCGGCCAGCGCCCGCAGCCGGTCCAGGTCGTGGTCGAAGTAGACGGCCTCCCAGACGTTGAGGGTGACCGGGCGGGGCGTGCTCGGATGCTGTGGGCGGGCGCGCAGGTGGGTGTGCAGGACGTCGCTGAGCCCGTCCAGCCCTGTGTCGGAGAAGACGGCGTACAGCAGGGGAGTGGCGTACTCCCCGCCCGGGTCGAGCACCACCTCGCCGGGGGCGAGGAGCTCGCCGCCGCCGAGGACCGACTCGCCAGTCGGCCGCCGCTCGGCGAAGGTGACGTGGTCGCCGCTCCACGCCGTGTGCACCGCCCACACCTCGCCGTGGCCGAAGCCGAAGCCCGCCGTGCCGGCGACAAGCAGCAGGGTCGCGTCGTGCCCGGTGCGGCCGTGCCGGCCCTCGCGTACCCAGGTGCCCATCGGCCACGGATGCCGCTGCGGGGACCGCTCCCGGCACCACCGACCGGTCAGGTCGAGCAGCTCGGTGGCGACCGCCGGCACCGGCAGGACCGGCGTCAGCTCACGCAGCTCGTACGGGCGGTCGCCGGTGTTGCGCAGCCGGTGGCGCAGCAGCACCAGCCCGGTCGCGTCGAGCGTCAGCTCGACGGTCAGCGACAGCCCGGCGGCGGCGTCGGCCGCCCGGACGGTGACCCGGGCGGGACCGCTGCCGTCGTCGGCCACGTCGACGCCGTCGGGCCGGAAGGCGGTGGACCAGTCCCGGCGCTCGCGGTGCCCGGCCAGCGCGGGCCGGCCGCCCCAGCCAGCGGAGGCCTCGGGCAGCAGGGACAGCACCGTCGGCGTGTCGAAGCTGCTCGGTACGGCCGGCGCGACGGTGGCGTCGACCAGCGCGGGCAGGTCGCCGGCCGGGACCGGGCCGAGGTCGGCGCCCCAGTGCGCGATTCGGGGCAGCCCCGGGCCGCGCGCGTCGAGCACCAGGCTGGTCCGTTCACGGCGCAGGTGGACGATCGTCATCCCTTCGACGCTCCCAGGGTCAGGCCCCGGACGAACTGCCTCTGCAGGAGGAAGAAGACGACCAGGGTGGGGACGGCCACCAGCACCGAGCCGGCCGAGACGAGGTTGTTGTCGGTGAAGAACTCGCCGCGCAGGTTGTTCAGCGAGCTGGTCACCGGGAACTTGTCGCCGGTACGCATGAGCACGGTGGCCCAGAAGAACTCGTTGTAGATCCAGGTCACCTCGAGGGTGGCCAGGGCGGCGAGGGCCGGCCGGCACAGCGGCATGGTGAGCTGCCAGTACTGGCGCCAGACGCTCGCCCCGTCGACCATCGCGGCCTCGTAGAGGTCACGCGGCAGGGCCTTCATGTAGTTGCTGAGCACGAAGACGCAGAAGCCGCACTGGAAGGCGACGTTGACCAGGATCAGCCCCCAGTAGCTGTCGTAGAGCACCTCCGAGTCGCTCATGAACGCCGGCAGCGGCACCTGCGTGAAGAGCCGGAACAGCGGGATGAGCAGGGCCTGCTGGGGCAGCAGGTTCGCGGCGGTGAACAGGCCGAGCAGGACGACGTTGGTCTTCCAGCCGAACCGGGCGATGACGAACGCCACGCACGAGGCGAGGAAGAGGGTCAGCAGCACCGCCGGCACGGTGATGTAGACGGAGTTGAGGAAGTGCTTGCCGAACTCCGCGGTCCGCCAGGCGGTGACGTAGTTGTCGAGGGTCCACCCGCCGAGCGACACGTATCCGTTGGCGGCCGTGTACTCGTAGGAGCGCAGCGAGGTCAGCACGGCCCAGAGAATCGGGAAGAGCCAGCCGACCGCCACCGCCGCCAGGAAGACGTGCAGCACCACCCGGGCCGGGCGCGGCGGCGGACGCCGCCGGGGTGCGGGGGCGGCCCGGGTCACGGTCGCGGTGTTCATCGGCGTCCCTCCCGCAGCACGGTCGCCAGGTAGACGGTGATGAAGAGCAGCGAGACGACCAGCATGATCGTCGCCAGCGCGGAGCCGAAGCCGATCCGGCTCGCCTCGCCCACCACGTTCTGGGTGACCAGGGCCGAGAGCAGTTCCAGGCCGTTGCGGCCCTTGTTGATGACCCAGACCAGGTCGAACGCGCGCAGCGACTCGATCACCGTCACCACCAGCACGATGATGTTGATGGGTCGCAGGACCGGGAAGACCACCTGGAAGAACGTCCGGCCCTCCGACGCGCCGTCCACGGCGGCGGCCTCCCGCAGCGACGGGTCGACGCCCTTCAGCCCGGCCAGGTAGAGCAGCATGATGTAGCCGACGTGCCGCCAGCCGGCGGCCACCAGCACGGCCCAGATGTTGACGTCCGGGTCGCCGTACCAGTCGACGTCGGTGCCGAGGACGGCGTTGAGCAGGCCCTGGTCGCGGGAGTAGAGCAGCTGCCAGACGAAGCCGATCAGCGCCAGGGAGAGCACCACCGGCAGGTAGAGCGCGGTCTGGTAGAACCGGCTGCCGCGCAGCTCCTTGTCGAGCAGGACGGCCAGGAACATGCCGAACGGGGTGGCCACGGCGAACAGCGCCGCCAGCCAGAGCAGGTTGTTCTGCACGGCCGGCACGAACGGCGGGTAGTTCCGCACCACGTCGGCGTAGTTGCGCCCGCCGACCCACTCGATCTCGGAGATCGGGCCGATGCCGTCCCAGTCGGTGCCGGAGAGCAGCACGGTGGCGCCCGCCGGGAGCCAGACCAGGCCGACGACGAGCAGCAGCGGTACGGCCACCATGAGCGCGACGACCACGCGGTCGGTGCGGGACAGCAGCCGTACGCGCCGGCGGCGACCACCCGTGGGGGTGGGGGCGGCCTGCGGCGGCGGTGCGGCGCGATCCGCTTGGATCAGGGGCAGGTCGGACACGGTGCCCTCACCCTCTCGCCGTCAGTCCGTGAAGATCGACTTTTTCTGGTTCTCGATGCTGGACGTCAGCGCGCCGATGTCCTTCGGGTCCTTGATGAACTGCTGGAGCGCCGGGATGATCACCGTCGAGGCGAAGTCGGGGCGGGTGTCGCGGTCCAGGAACTGGGCGATCTCGGTGGCCGAGCCGACCAGCTCGGCGGCCTTGCGCTGCAGCGCGCTGTAGCCGCTGGTGTCAGCCTCGCCGTTGGCGACCAGCGTGCTCGGGTCGTTCTTGACGGTGATGTCCGCGGCGGCCTTCGAGCCGACGTACTCCAGCAGCTTCCTGGCGTTGGCCTCCTGCCTGGGCTTGCGGGCCATCATGTAGCCGTCGATGGGCGCGTCGAGGGCCTTGGCCCCGATCGCCGGGTCGATCTCGGGGAAGGTGAAGAAGTCGAGGTCGGCCAGCTCGCTGTCGTCGAACTGCTGGCCGACGAAGAGGCCGAGCAGGTACATGCCGCTCTTCTTCTGCTGCAGCGACTGGGCGGCCTCCTGCCAGGTCCGGCCGAGACTGTCGGGCTGGTGCAGGGGCAGCAGGCCGCGCCAGGTGTCGAAGACCTTCTTCACCTTCTCCGAGGTCCAGGACTCCTTGCCGGCCATCAGGTCGATGTGGAACTGGTAGCCGTTGATCCGCAGGTTGAGGATGTCGAAGGTGCCCATCGCGGGCCAGCCGTCCTTGTCGGCGAAGGCGATCGGGGTGAGGCCGTCCTTCTTCATCTGCCCGGCGAGGGTCGTCAGGTCGTCGAGGGTCCTCGGCACCTGGTAGCCGTTCTGCTGCCAGACCGACCTGCGGTAGAAGACGGCCCACGGGTAGTACGACGACGGCACGAAGTACTGCTTGCCGTCGTCCCCGGTCGACGCCTTGCGGAACGCGTCGGAAAGCCCGGAGAGCCTGCCCCAGACGTCGCTGAGGTCACCGGCGAGGCCCCGGGCGGCGAAGAACCGCATCCGATAGCCGGCGAACCACATGAACACGTCGTCCGGCCTGCCCTGGAGATAGTTGTTGATGTTCTCCTGGAACGTGTTGTGGTCGACGGTGTTGACGGCGACCTGGAGGCCGGACGAGGTCTGGAACCCGTCCACGACCTTCGCGACCACCTCCTTGGGCTTCGGGTCGGACTGGTTGGAGCCCAGCGACACGGTCTTGGCGCCGGATCCGCCGGAGTCCGAGCCGCAGCCGGCGAGCAGGCCCGTGCCGAGCAGCGCGGTGGTGCCGGCGGCACCGGCCAGCAGCGAGCGACGGCCGAGGCCGGCCACGGAGGGGGGTACGAGCCGGGCGAGGTATTCGTCTCGGGTGCGGGGACGGGACATGGTGCCTCCTGCGGATGAAGAGGTGCCCGAGGGCCGGCGGCGGCGGTGTCGCCGGCAATCGTGAACACACACCCGGATCCATCGCGAATCCACATTGGCGAACACGAATTGCCAGTGGCGCCTCAAGCTACCCGTCCTCCCGGTGCTGTCAAGGGGATGGCAACGAATCGACAACCGGGTCATAACAAGGACATCGAGAAGTAAACATTGTAAAGGTTATCGATGTTGGAACGTGTTGACTTGGTCGGCTCCGCCGGGCACGCTCTGCGTTCATGCGGCAATGGCAGGGTGAGCGAATCTTCTTCGGCGCCGACTACAACCCCGAGCAGTGGCCGGAGTCGACGTGGGCCGAGGACGTCGCGCTGATGCGCCGGGCCGGGGTGAACCTGGTGTCGGTGGGGATCTTCTCCTGGGCGCTGCTGGAACCCGCCCCCGGCACGTACGAGTTCGGCTGGCTGGACCGGGTGCTCGACGTGCTGCACGGTGGCGGGATCTCAGTCGACCTGGCCACCGCCACCGCCAGCCCGCCCCCGTGGCTGGCCCACCGGCACCCGGAGACGCTGCCCCGCCGCGCCGACGGCGCGATCCTCTGGCCCGGCGGACGGCAGGCGTACTGCCCCAGCTCCCCGGTGTTCCGCGAGCGGTCGCTGGCCCTGGTCGAGGCCCTCGCCACCCGGTACGCCGCGCACCCCGCCGTGGTGATGTGGCACGTCTCCAACGAGCTGGGCTGCCACAACGTGCACTGCTACTGCGACGTCAGCGCCGAGGCGTTCCGCGGCTGGCTGCGCGAGCGCCACGGCGACCTGGACGGGCTCAACGACGCCTGGGGCACCGCCTTCTGGAGCCAGCGCTACGGCGACTGGGCCGAGATCAACCCGCCGCGCACGGCGCCGACCTTCGCCAACCCCACCCAGCAGCTGGACTTCCTGCGCTTCTCCTCCGACGAACAGCGCGCCCAGCTGCGCGCCGAGGCCGAGGTGCTGCGCCGGCTCGTGCGCCAGCCGGTCACCACGAACTTCATGATCAGCAACAAGTACCTCGACTACCACTCCTGGGCGTCCGACGTGGACCTGGTCGCCAACGACCACTACCTCACCGCCGCCGACCCGCGCGCCCACGTCGACCTCGCTCTCGCGGCCGACCACACCCGGGGCGTCGCCGGCGGCGCGCCGTGGCTGCTGATGGAGCACTCGACCAGCGCGGTGAACTGGCAGCCGCGCAACGTCGCCAAGGTCCCCGGGCAGCTGCGCCGCAACAGCCTGGCACACGTGGCGCGGGGCGCGGACGGGGTGCTCTTCTTCCAGTGGCGGGCCTCCCGGGCCGGGGCGGAGAAGTACCACTCGGCCCTGGTCCCGCACGCCGGCGTCGAGACCAAGGTGTTCCGCGAGGTGTGCCGCCTCGGCACCGACCTACGGGCCCTCGCGGAGGTGCGCGGCAGCCGGGTCGAGGCCGAGGTGGCGATCCTGTTCGACTACGAGGCGTGGTGGGGTGCCGAGCTGGACTCGCACCCGAGCGTCGACGTCGCGTACGCCGACCGCCTCGCCGCGCTGCACGACGCGCTGTGGCGGGCCGGGATCACCGCCGACGTCGTGCACCCGTCGACCGACCTGTCCCGCTACCGGCTGGTGCTGGTGCCGACCCTCTACCTGGTGCGCGACGCGCACGCCGCGGCGCTGCGCGCGTACGTCGAGGCTGGCGGCACCGCCCTGGTCACCTACTTCAGCGGCATCGTCGACGAGCACGACCACGTCCGCCTCGGCGGCTACCCCGGGGCGTTCCGGGAGCTGCTGGGCGTCCGCGTCGAGGAGTTCTTCCCGCTGCGGGCGGGCGAGCGGGTCACCCTCGACGACGGTGGCGTCGCCGACGTGTGGACGGAGTGGCTGCACCCCGAGGGCGCGCAGGTGCTCGCCGCGTACGCCGACGGGCCCCTGCCGGGCGTGCCGGCGCTGACCAGGCACCCGGTCGGCGCGGGCGCGGCCTGGTACGTCGGCACCCGGCTGGACGCGGCGGCGACGGACCGGCTGGTCGCCCGGCTGGTGGCCGAATCGGGCGTACGCCCGGCGGCCGGCGCCCCCGCCGAGGTGGAGGTGGTCCGGCGGCGCGCCGGCGACCGTAGCTGGCTCTTCGTCATCAACCACACCGACGCCGACGCCCGGCTCGACGTCACCGGCGTGGAACTGCTGACCGGCGCGCCCTGCGCCGGTGACCTGGTCGTGCCGGCCGGTGAGGTGGCCGTGGTCCGCGAGGGCCCGCCCCCCGACGCGGCCCCGACGCCCTGACGGTGCCGGCCCGAAGGGAGACGTCGCCGATGCTGGCGCCGCAGCGGCAGGCCGCGATCCTCGAACTGGTCCACGTGCACGGCGGCGTGCGGGTCAGCCGGCTGGCGAGCCGGTTCGGCGTCTGCTGGTCGAGCCCGGCATGGCCGTCGCGCTCTCCGCGACCCGGTGCGCCCGCCCAGACCCCACCGGCGGTGCCGGCGCGCCTTCACAGGCACTTCACAGCACCTCCGGTTAGGGTCCCGGGAAGTTCAACGACCCGCTCCATGGTGGAGCGCGGTGTCTCTGCGCGGGAGTTCCGATGGTCTTCAAGAAGATGTTGAGCGCGTTCGGCGTGGGCGGGCCGAGCGTCGACACCGTCCTGACCAACCCGAACACCCGGCCCGGCCTGACCCTCGAGGGCCAGGTGAACCTGCTCGGCGGCGACGCGCCGGCCAACATCGAGCAGGTCGTCGTCGGCCTGGTCACCCGGGTCGAGATCGAGGGCCACGACACCGAGTACGCCGGCGTCATGGAGTTCCACCGGCTGCCGGTCAGCGGCCCGCTCCAGCTCGCCGCGAAGCAGCAGCTCGCCATCCCGTTCCAGCTCCCGATGCCGTGGGAGACCCCGATCACCGACGTCTACGGCCAGCGGCTGCGCGGCATGACGATGGGGCTGCGCACCGAGCTGGCCATCGCCCGGGCCGTGGACAAGGGCGACCTGGACCAGGTCAACGTGCACCCGCTGCCGGTGCACGAGCGGATCCTGGAGGCGTTTCAGCGGCTCGGCTTCCGCTTCAAGCACGCCGACCTGGAGCGCGGCCACATCCGGGGCACGCAGCAGACGCTGCCGTTCTACCAGGAGATCGAGTTCTTCGCCTCGCCCCAGTACGCGGGCACCATCAACGAGGTGGAACTGACCTTCGTCACCAGCCCGCACGGGGTCGAGGTGATCCTGGAGTGCGACAAGCGCGGCGGGTTCCTCACCGCCGGGCACGACGTCTTCGGTCACTACCGCGTCTCGCACACCGACGCCGACGGGACGGACTGGGTCCAGGTGGTCGACGGCTGGCTGCGGGAGACGACGTCGCGCTACGGCAGCCTGCGCGGCGCGCACGGGTTCGGCGGCCACGGCCACGGCCACGGTCGGGGCGTCGGCATGGGCGGCGTCGTGGCCGGCGCCGCGATGGGAGCCGTCGGGGGCATGATCGTCGGTGACATGATCGGCGACGCCTTCGAGGGCGACGGCGAGGACTTCGGCGGCTTCGAGGAGTAGGACCACACGCGACGGTGGCCCCCGGGACTGAAGTCCCGGGGGCCACCGCGTGCCGTGGTGCGGTTGCGCGGTGCCCGTCAGTGCCGGGCCTTGCGCTCCTCACCGCTGCGCCAGTTGCTGCCGGCCTTGGCCAGACCACGGCTACCGAGGTATCCGATGGTCAGCAGCGTGATCATGAACCAGGCGTTGTCGGCCCGGAAGATGTCCACCCCGGCCGAGTTCCGCCCGACGAGCTGCGAGGCGGCCAGCACGCCGATCACGGCCGCGATGTAGACCCAGAACTCGGTCGTCCGCAGCGACGGCTTGGTCTCCGTCCCGGGCGCCTGCATGGCCTCCCGGTGCCCGTCGTGCATCATCGGCATGGGACGGGTGGGCGTCTCCTGCATCGCCCTGTCCTGCATCGCCCGGTTGGGCGCGTCCTGCGTCGGCCGGTTCATGGGCCTGGTGGAAGCAGCCTGCGTGCTCATCTTGTCCTCCTCAGGATGCGATGAGTCGTACCTGCGTTCCCTCGCCCCGCTACCGCGTGTCGGCCACGGCACGGTTCGCGTGCTTGGCGGGGGCACCCGCCGTCTACCCGACCCGCCGGGACCAGTAACCCCCACGGCTCCCCGGATAGTCCGCCCACCCCACCCTCACCCCTCCGCCCCACCCCCCAGCCCTCCCCGGCCCCGGTAGGCCGGCGTCGATCATGCAGTTGTGGTTGGGGGACAAAACGCCTGAACGGGTATCTGACCGGCACCACGACTGCATGATCGACGGCGGCGTGGGGCTTGGGGTGGCGCGTCGGGGCGGGTTTGCCGGGCCAGTCGTCGGGCACGCAATTCGTACCGACACTTCTGCGAGGTGATGGACGTGCGTGAGGACGACATGCGACAGGAAGCCGCCCGGCAGGCCGAGGACCGGATCGCCGGCGGCGTGTACGGCGAGGGCGCCCTCGACGAGGTGACCGTGCCCCGCACCGACGTGCAGCGGGTCATCCAGGACGAGGACCCGGACGACCCCGCCCACGTACCGATCGACCCCGAGGTGCTGCGCGACGGCGGACCGACTCGCGGGCAGGGGGCGGTCACCACGACCGGCGGCACCGCCGGTCCGGCCAGCGCGCGCCGGGTGGCGCGCCAGCCCGAGCAGCACCGGGGCAAGGTGGCCCCGACCACCACGGGCGACGCCACCACCGGCGGCATGAGCACCCCGGCGGGCGGCTCCACCAGCGACCAATCCGGCCCCGCCAGCCAGGTCGGCGACTTCACCCCGGACTGACCGCCCACCCGGCCACGCCCTACCCGGCCCACCCCGCCCCCTCCCACCCCGCTCCCTCCCGGCCCGACCCACCGGGTCGATCATGAGGTTGGCGGCGGTTGTAGAGATCAACACCGCCGTCAACCTCATGATCACCGGTGCCCAGTGCCCAGTGCCCAGTGCCCAGTGCCCAGTGCCCAGTGCCCAGTGCCCAGTGCCCGGTGCCCGGGGGCCGCGGGGGTCGGGGGGCGGGTGGGGAGGCGGGGGAAGGTGGGTGGGGTTGGTGGGTCAGGTGGGGCGGAGGATGCCGAGGCGCTGGGTGGCGCGGGTGAGGGCGACGTAGAGGTCGCTGCGCCCGCGGGGCGACTCCGCCACGATGCGGCCGGGGTCGACCAGGAGGACCGAGTCGAATTCGAGGCCCTTGGCCTGGCCGACGGTGAGCACCACCACGCGGCTCTCCAGCTCCGGGTCCTCGCCGACGGCCGCCTCGGGCAGGGCGGCGGTGAGCGCGGCGCCCAGCTCGTCGACCCGGCCGGTCGGCACGATCACGCCGAGTCGGCCGTCGTCCAGGTCGGTCGCCTCCCGCGCGGTGGCGGCCACCAGTTCCGCCGCCAGGCGCTCCGGCGGCACCGCGCGGTCCCACGGCGGCACCCCGCTGGAGCGTACGGAGCGGGGCGGGCGCAGTGCCGGATCGATCTCGGCGAGCACCTCGGCGGCGACCGCCATGACCTCCGCCGGGGTGCGGTAGCTGACGGTCAGCTCCTCCAGCCGCCAGCGCTGCGCCACGTACGGCTCCAGCGCGTCGGCCCAGGACGGGGTGCCGGCCAGCGCGCCGGTCTGCGCCACGTCGCCGACGATGGTCATCGATCGGCTCGGGCAGCGGCGCATCAGCAGTCGCCAGGCCATGGGCGAGAGCTCCTGCGCCTCGTCGACGATGACGTGCCCGAACGCCCAGCGCCGGTCGGCGGCGGCCCGCTGGGCGGTGGTCAGCCGGTCCGCCTCCTCCTGCCGTTCCAGCAGCCGGTCGGCGTCGAGCAGGTCGGTGACGCCGAGGATCTCACCGCCGTCGGCCTCGTCCTCCACGTCGATGGAGCGGGAGCCCCGGGCGATCTCCAGCACGCCCTCGGCGTACTCCCGTTGCAGGGCCCGGATCCGTTCCCGGCGGGCGGCGGCGGCCCGCTCGTCCTCGCCGAGCAGCTCGGCCGCCTCGTCGAGCAGCGGCACGTCGGCCGGCGTCCAGCCGCCCGGCTCGCGGTGCAGCACGGCCCGCTCGGCGTCGGTGAGCATCGACGCGGCGACCGCGATCCGTTCGGTGCTGGCGTACAGGTCGGCGAGCAGGCGCTGCGGGGTGAGCACCGGCCAGAACTCGTCCAGCACGGCCCGCACCTCGGGCTCCTCGCGCAGTTCGCGGCGGATCTCGGCCACGTCGGCCTCGTCGAGCAGGTTCTCCCCGCCCAGCGGGTCCGCGCCGATCCGCTCGGCGACCTGGGCCGCGAGGGCGTGGACGATCTCGACGTCGAAGAGGGCCCGCGCCAGGTTGTGCGGGCGCCCGGAGCGGCGGGCCCGGTCCCGGGCGGCCCGGACGGTCTCCGGGTCGAGCCGCAGCACCTCCTGCTGCGGCAGCTCGATCTCCAGCGGCTCGTCGGGCACCCACTGCCGGTCCCGCACGGCGGCGGCCAGCACCTCGACCATCACCGCCCGGCCCTTGAGCGCCGCGGTCGCGGGGGGTTCGGCGCGGCGGGCGCTGACGCCCGGGAAGAGGTCGCCCTGCGTGCGCAGCAGCACGCCCGTCTCGGCCAGCGCCGGCAGCACCTGGGAGATGTAGCGCAGGAACGTGGCGTTCGGGCCGACCATGAGCACGCCCCGGGTGGAGAGCTGCTCCCGGTGGGTGTAGAGCAGGTACGCGGCGCGGTGCAGCGCGACGGCGGTCTTGCCGGTGCCGGGGCCACCCTGCACCACCAGCACGCCCGGCAGGTCGGCGCGGATGATCCGGTCCTGTTCGGCCTGGATGGTCTCGACGATGTCGCGCATCCGGCCGGTGCGCCCGGCGTTGAGCGCCGCGAGCAGCGACGCCTCGCCGGTCAGTTCCTCGTGCGCGGTGGGGGAGGCGGTGGACAGGTCCAGCACCTCGTCGTTGAGCGCGACCACCTTGCGGTCCCGGGTGCGCAGGTGCCGGCGGCGGCGTACGCCCTGCGAGTTGGCCGCGGTGGCGAGGTAGAAGGCGCGCGCCGCCGGGGCACGCCAGTCCATCAGCAGCGGGTCGTAGTCGCCACGAGTGTCGAAGATCCCGATCCGGCCGATGTAGTGGGGGCCGCCGGTGTCGGTGTCGAGCCGGCCGAAGCAGAGGCCGCTCTCCACCGCGGAGAACTGTTCGACCTGGTCGGCGTACATCCGCACGGTGCTGTCGCGCTGGGAGCGGGCCTGCTGGGTGCCACCGGTCGCCCGCAGCTCGTCGGTCAGCCGGTCGGCGGCCTGCTCGCGCAGCTCGTCCAGCCGGCGATAGAGCATCGAGACGTATTCCTGTTCGCGGCCGATCTCGTCGTCGGACTGCGATTCGGTGGAATCGGCGGAATGCCTTGACAAGCCCTCTCCCATTGGGTTAGCATCTCTCTCGGAACGGCTTTCGAGAGCCGTTCTTTTTTGTTGCCTGAATTGAGAAAGATACCGTGCGCCGGGCTTCTCGACCAACCACATCGGGCAACGCCACGGGCGGCGCCGCGCAGACAGCGGGGGCCCGCCGTGTGGCGGGCCCCCGGACTGCCGGTCCTCAGCCCCGGGCGACCTCGTAGAGCCGCTCCGGCGTCACCGCACCGGCGATCAGCCGGCCGTCGTCGGTGAGCAGCACGCTGAACAGCTTCCCCGTCAGCAGCCGGCCGCTGCCCCAGTCGCCGCTGACCTTCGGCAGCGCGCCGAGCAGCGCCGCCGGGCCGTCGGTCGGTCCGTCGCCGGCCGACCCCGCGCCGGGCCGCCCGGGGGTGGCCGCGGCCTTGTCGGGCGCGCCGTCGAGCCGCGCGACCACCACCGTGGCCCAGCTCTCGCCGACGGTACGCACGTCCGGCCGCCCGCCGTCCGCGCGCCGCTTCCCGTGCTCGTCGGCGGGCTGCCTGCCGGCGGTCTCCTCGGTCACCTTCACCCCGGGCGGCGGGTTGAAGGTGAACTGGTCGGCGTCGGGCCGGGCGTACGACACCTGGGTGAAGGCCATCTCGAAGGCCGGCTTGTCGCTGCCGTCGGCGAAGACCTCGAAGCGCAGCGGCACGTGCTGCCGCGCGTCGATGGCGATGCGCACCTGGTGCACCAGCGAGGCGGCGTCGCGCGGGGCGAGCACCAGCTCGTACGCGTCACGGCCGGCGACCGTGGCGGACCGGCCGACGCTCACCTCGGTGCTGGGGCCGATCGCCGCCAGGGCCCGGTCGGCCGCCTCCCCGGGGGTGACCGGCAGCTGCGGGGTCTCGGCCCCGGCCGCGCCCTCGGGCAGCGTGCGGTGGGTGGCGGTGTTGGCGCGGCTGTTCCAGGCCCACACGTCCCGGCCGTTGCGGACGACGTCGTGCTCGCCGAGCGTGTCGACCAGCGCGACGCGCTGCCGGTCGGGGCCGGAGTGCCAGACCCGCAGCGTGTGCGTGCCGGTCAGCAGGCCGGTCAGGCCGTCGCCGCCCACCAGGCCGGCCAGCGGCGGCAGGCCCAGGTCGGCGCGTTGCACGACCGTGCCGGAGAGCCCCTCCAGCCGCGAGGTCTGCAGGTCGACCAGGAGTTGGGCGGCGGTACGTGGCGGCAGGCTGGGCTCGGCCTGGGCGGCGAACGTGCCGAGCGCGGCGCCGCCGCCGATGACGGTCGCGACGGCGGTCACCGGGACCAGCCAGCGCAGGACGGGACGGCTCTTCAAAACGGACATGGGACACCTCCTGCCGGACATCCTGCCTCCTGCACGCTGTGAGGGCGCTGAGGACGACCGTGGGACCCCGCGTCGGGGTGGCACCCTTGAGGCGTGCGGTTGCTGGTGGTGGAGGACGAGTCGCGGCTGGCGTCCGCCCTGCAACGGGGCCTGCAGGCCGAGGGATTCGCGGTGGACGTGGCGGCGACCGGCCCGAAGGGGCTCGACGCGGCCCGCCACGGCGGGTACGACGCGATGATCCTGGACGTGATGCTGCCCGGCCTCTCCGGCTACGAGCTGGTGCGCCGGCTGCGCGCCGAGGAGCACTGGCTGCCGGTGCTCATGCTCTCGGCCAAGGACGGCGAGTACGACCAGGCCGACGGGCTGGACTGCGGCGCCGACGACTACCTCACGAAGCCCTTCTCGTACGTCGTGCTGCTGGCCCGGCTGCGGGCCCTGTTGCGCCGGGGCGCCCCCGAACGCCCGACGGTGCTCGCGGTCGGCGACCTGCGGCTCGACCCGGCCCGGCGGCGGGTGACCCGGGCCGACGCCGAGGTCGCGCTGACCAGCCGCGAGTTCGCGCTGCTCGACTACCTGATGCGCCGCCCCGGCGAGGTGGTCTCCAAGATCGAGCTGCTGGACCACGTCTGGGACGCCGGCGTCGAGACGGCGCCCAACGCGGTCGAGGTCTACGTCGGGTACCTGCGGCGCAAGATCGGCCGGGAGCGGCTGGAGACGGTCCGGGGCGCCGGCTACCGGCTCGCCCCGTGACGCGGGGGGTGCGCGGGCGCCTGCGTGCCGCGCGCGGACTGCGCGGGCGGCTGATGGCCGTCGGGGTGCTCGGCGTGTCGGGGGGACTGGCCGTCGGCGGGCTCGTCCTGCTCGCCGTGCTGGGCTGGGCCCTGCAACGCGCCGTGGACACCGAGGCGTTCCGGACCGCCGACGCGGTCGCGCTGCTCGCCGCCGAGGAGGTCCTGCCCGACCCGCTGCCGGTGGCCGGGGGACAGGTCCGGGTGCAGGTGATCGACGCCGCCGGCCGGGTACGGGCCGCCTCGATCGACGCCGACCGGCTGGTGCCCATGGTGTCGCCGCGGGACCTCGACGCGGGCGCCCGGCAGCGGCTCACGGTGTCGGGGGAGCGGGTCGGCCTGGCCGGGCCGGTGCGCGTGGTGGCCGTGCCGGCGGGCACCGCCGCCGACCCCCGCACGGTGCTGGTGGCCCGGTCGCTGGCGGACGTGCGGCAGAGCGCGCGGGTGGTGCGGACCATCCTGCTGGTGAGCTTCCCGCTGCTGGTCGCGGTGCTCGCCGCCGTGGCCTGGCGGGTCGTCGGCGCGACGCTGCGCCCCGTCGAGGCGCTGCGCCGGGGAGCCGAGGAGATCACCGGGCGGGACGGGGGCGGGCGGCTGCCCGTACCGGCGTCGCAGGACGAGATCCACCGGCTGGCGGTCACCCTCAACGGGATGCTGGGCCGGCTCGAGTCGGCCCGCGACCGGCAACGGGCGTTCGTCGCCGACGCCGCGCACGAGCTGCGCAGCCCGCTGACGAACATCCGTACCGAGCTGGAGGTCGCCCGGCGGCTGGCCGAGCGGACGGACTGGGCGGCGGTGTCGGCGAACCTGCTCACCGACACCGAGCGGCTCGGTCGGCTCGTCGACGACCTGCTGCTGCTGGCCCGGCTGGACGAGCGGCCGGCGGCGCGGGCCACCGGGCCGGTCGAGCTGGGGGCCCTGCTGGCGGCGGTGGCCGCCCGGTACCCGTCGCCGCCGGTGCGCCTCGACGTGCCGGTGGCGCCGCTGTGGACCGAGGGGGACGCCGACGAGCTGCGGCGGATCCTGACCAACCTGGTCGACAACGCGGTCCGGCACGCCCACGGCGAGGTGGTGCTGGCCGCCGGTCCCCCCGTCGAGGGCGGCGACGCCAGCCTGGCAGCGGGAGGCGGCGGGCCGGGCCGGGGTACGGGGGACGGTGGGCCGGCCGGCCGGGGGGCGGGCGGTGACGGTGCCGTGGCGTACCACCTGGTGACGGTGACCGACGACGGGCCGGGGATTCCGGCCGCGGACCGGGAGCGGGTCTTCGGCCGGTTCACCCGGCTCGACGACGCCCGGGCGCGCGACGACGGCGGGGCCGGCCTCGGCCTGGCCATCGTGCGTGAGCTGGTCCGCCGGGCCGGCGGCGGAATCGACCTGACCGACGCCCACCCCGGCCGGGCCGCGGGCCCGGGCCTGCGGGTACGGCTGCTGCTGCCGGCCCTGCCCGGGTCGGAGCGACCCTGACGGACGGCGGCACCCCGGGAGCCAGGCCCGGCCCGGCGCCGGCGTGCTGCAGCCGGCGCCGGCCCGCGGCGTCCGGTTCTGCCCCGGCCGCCCGGCGCGCCCGCGATGCACGTCGCACCGGCGGGATCCGCCACGGGTTCGTCAGCTGCGGCGGGTGCAGACCTGCTGCGCGCGGGCGATCGTGTCGGTCGACCACACGACCGCGACCGTGAAGCAGTAGTCGGTGCTGCGGTTGAGGCCGTAGACGACGAAGGCGGTGGTGCCGGCGGGCAGGTTGGCGAAGGCCGTCTGCGTCTGGCCGACCCGGCCGCCCGAGATGACCACCGGCCCCTCCCCGCCGGCCGGGTACGTCCAGCGCAGCACCACGTTGTCGCGGTTGTCCCGCAGCGTCACCGAGCCCGGCGGGCTGCCGGGGGAGGCCGCGGCCCCGCTCGTCGGGCCGGTGGTGGGCGGGGCACCCGTGCCGGTCGACCCGCCGGCCGGCGTGGAGGCCGGCGCGCCGGTCGCGGCAGGGGGCGCCGGGTCGGGGGCACCGTCCATGCCGGCCACCCCGGTGATCACCGCGGCCGTGCCCAGCAGGACCACCGCGACGCCACCGACGGCGAGCGGCAGCAGCCGGTTGCCGCGCCGCGTCGGCGCGCGGTGCACCGGCACCGGCAGCAGCCGCGACGGTTGGTAGGGCTCCTCCGGCGCGTCGGGCTGCCGGAGCCGGCGGACCCCGTCGGCCTCCTCCGTGGCACCGGCCAGGGGCACGACGGCCGGCGGCACGGCGCTGTCCGCCGGCCCGCCCACGGCGTCGGCATCCGGGGGCCACCAGCCGGGCGGCGGGTCCTCCGTGGACTGCCGGGGCGTCGGCACCGGGTGCGCCGGCCCGGCGTACGGGTCGGGATCCGTCGGGCGGTAACCCGGCTGTGAGGGATGGTGAGCCGTCGAGGGTCCGTCGCCCGGCGGTGGCGTACGCGCGGACGGCACGACCGGTCCGTCCCGGCCGACGGGCGCGGTGTCGGCGCAGACGTGGTCCGGATCGGCAGCCGCCCGGGCCAGGGTCGCCACCTGCGCGGCCAGCGGATCGTCCGCCGGCAGGTGCTGTCGGCACAGCTCCCGGGCCAGCGCCAGGTTGTCGTGCGCCTCGGCGAACTGCCCGCAGTCGCGCTGCATCGCCCCGAGCCTCGCCAGCATCTTGATGCCGCTGGGGTGCCCGTCGCCGTAGACCTCGCGGTGCAGCTCCCAGGCGTCCTGCAACCGGTCGCGGGCCACCTGGCACTGGCCGCGCGCGTATTCCACCGTGGCCAGGTCGGCGTGGGCGGCGAGCACCCGCAGCGACTCCGGCCCGTCGAGCGCGGTCAGCTCGATGATCACTTCCTGGTAGAGCCGGGCGGCGCGCGACCAGCTGCCGACCCGGTGCAGCACCGCCGCGAGGGTGGCCGCGGTGGCCACGGTGCGCTGGTCGGAGCGCCCGTGCAACCGGGTCGAGGCCGCGTACGCGAACGCGGCCCAGCCCCGGGCCGAGTGTGGCTCGCCGAGGGCGACCAGCACGCGGGCCTGGAGGCTGGCGGCCTCGGCCAGCTCGGGCGTGGCGTTGGCCGGACGCGGGTCGGCGTCGGTCAGCGCGTCGGCGAGCAGCCGTTGGGCACCGGCGAGATCGCCGGCGGAGACCAGGTGGTGCGCCTGGTCAGTCAGATCACCGAAGCCGTAAGGCACGCCCCATCGTGCTCACCAGACGACGGTAAGTACAAGACCCGAGCGGGAGTGTGTTGGTCAAGAACCGGTCAAGTGGGCGGCGAGCGTCTCGCTGATCCGGCGCAACTGGTCCACCTGGGCCGGGCTCAGCGCGTCGAACAGGTGCCGGCGGACGCCCTCGACGTGGCCGGGTGCGGCGGCGGCGAGGGTGGCGAACCCCTCTTCGGTGAGGACGGCGATCTGCCCGCGCCGGTCGGTGGGGCACTCCTCGCGGCGGACCCAGCCGGCCGCCTCCAGCCGGGCCACCGCGTGCGAGAGCCGGCTGCGCGAGGAGCCGCTGGCCTCGGCCAGGTCGCTCATCCGCAGTCGCCGCCGGGGCGCCTCGGAGAGTCGGACCAGGATCTCGTAGTAGGCGTGCGGCATGCCGGCATCGCGTTGCAGCTCCCGGTCCAGTGCCTCCGTCAGCGCCCGGGAGGCGGTCAGGTACGCGCGCCAGGTGCGCTGCTCGTCGGGGTCCAGCCAGCGGGTCATGACGGTCATCATACGACATCTAGTTGAACGTTCAACAAAATCGCGCTACCGTCGGTGGCATGGGAATCCACCGCCTCAACCACGCCGTGCTCTACGTCAGCGACCTCGCCCGCAGCGTCGACTTCTACCGCGACGTGCTGGGCTTCCGGCCGATCCCGATGACCCCCGACGGCTTCCGGGGCGCCGCCTTCCTCCAGGCGCCCGGCTCCACGAACGACCACGACCTGGGCCTGTTCGAGGTCGCCGCCGCCGGCCGCTCCACCGCAGGCCGCGGCACCGTCGGCCTCTACCACCTGGCCTGGGAGGTCGACACCCTCGACGAGCTGGAGGCCACCGCGCAGCGGCTCGCCGCCGCCGGCGCCCTGGTCGGCACGTCCGACCACGGCACCACCAAGAGCCTCTACGGCCAGGACCCGGACGGGCTGGAGTTCGAGATCGTCTGGCTGGTGCCCGCCGACCGGCTCGACGACGCCACCCTGGCCGCCCGCAAGCGGATCGGCCGGCTCGACCTGGCCGCCGAACGGCGGCGCTACGGCGGTCAGACCCGTGGCGGCGTGGGCGTCTCCGTCCCGGCCTGACCCCCGCTGCGGGAGCCGACGAGGCCCCGCCCGCTGCCGACCGGGCGCCCCGACGCCGGGCCCGGTCGGGGGGAGCTGTGCCCGGCCGGGGGCGGGCGTGCGGTAGAACGACAGCATGCCGACCGACGCCGTCCTGCGCGAGCTGCTCGTCCGACACCTGGAGACCTGGCTGCCGGGAGCGCTGCACCGCGCCCGGCGGGCCACTCTCGCCCTGGCGTACGCCGGCGGCGACGGCGGCTGCGCGGAGGCGGCCCTGCGCGTGGTCGCCCGCCACGCCGACCGGCTGCGGGGTCGCCAACTCACCGTGCTGGTCCTCGCCGACGGCGGCGAGGAGCTGCCGGCCCGGCTCGGCGCCGTGGAGGCGGAACTGCCGGCGGGCGTCGCCGTGCACCTCGTGCCCGGTGGCCCGGCCCGGCTGCCGGTGGCCGTGAAGGCGGCCGGCGCGGCCGGCGCACCCCTGCTGTCCGTCGTGGACGACGACGCCGCCGGTGCCGCCGTGCTGACCGCCGCGGCGGCCGGTAAGCCGGCGGACGTGCTGCTCGCCACCGCCGCCGGCACCCCCGCGCGCGCCGCCCTCGCCGACGCCGGGTTCCCCCTGACGACCGAGGTCGAGCTGGCGCCCCTCGACGGGACCCCGACGCGGCTGCTCGCCTTCGCGACCGGGTCGGACAAGAGCCTGGAGGCGTTCAAGGAGGCGCTCTGGACGCTCGACGGTGTCGCCGGGATGCGCTACCGCGACCCGGTCGGCCGGTTGCTCGACGTCGTCCCGGCCCCGCAGACCGGCCCGCTGCGCGACGAGTTGCTGGCCGAGTTGACCCGCTCCGGCCCGCGTACGGTCACCGAGCTGCGCCGGCACGCCCTCACCGAGACCGCCTACCGGTCGTCCGACGCCGCCCGCGCGCTGGTCGAGCTGCTCGACGCGGGAGAGGCGGCCCGTGCGCCGGAGCACGGCCGGCTCGGCGGCGACGTGGTCATCTCCGCCCGCGACGCCGGACCGGTTCGCTGACCCGACGCCGAGCGGGGTGCCGGTGAACCACCGGCACCCCGCTCGACGTCGGACCTCACGCCCGGGACTTGTCCTGCTTCCAGGACAGCGGACCCGGCAGGTCGACCCGGTGCGCCTTGGCGCGGGAGTTCCAGGACCAGCGACCGATCTTGATGCTCCAGGAGGAGAAACCGTTCTCGGTGAAGTTCAGGATGATCGGGCCGTACTTCTTGCGCTTGCGGAACATCAGACCCATCGTCGTGCTCCCTTCCATTCCCTTCCCTGCCCTGTCGAACCCGAACATGCCCGGATCGCCGAATCGGGAAACCCCCGTCCCTCCGGCGTGGACGACGCGCGCCGACGGCGACGCCTGTCCGTCCGCCGTCCGCCGGGCGACTCGGCCCGCCAGCACAGGGGACGGTGCCGCCGGCGTCGTCCCGTGCCCGACAGGGGCATTGACCATCGGAGCGGCCGGCGGCAACATGGGGCGATGACGCAGCGGGACGATCTTCTCCACGCGGCTCGCCCGCCCGTCGACGCAGGGCTGCACACCGCCACCGGCGCCCGTCCGGCGCGGGTCCCGGCGTGACCACCGTGGAGTGGTCCCGACCGGAAGCCGCCGACCTGCTGCCGGTGGACCAGGACCTGTTCCGCGCGCTGCTGCGCCGGCAGGCCGCCACCGTCACCGTCGTCACGACCGTCGCCCCGGGCACCGGCGGGTCGGCCGGCCCGGACGGTTCCGGCGAACCGGTCCGGGCCGGCTTCACCGCCACCTCGTTCACGTCGGTGTCGCTGGACCCGCCGCTGGTCTCGTTCTGCCTCGGGACCGCCTCGTCGAGCTGGCCGGTGTTCGCCCGCGCCGAGCACGTCGCCGTGCACCTGCTCGGCGCCCACCAGCGGGAGACCGCCCGGGTCTTCGCCACCGGCGGTATCGACCGGTTCGCCGCCTGTCCGCAGTGGACGACGGGCCCGTTCGGCGTGCCGCTGCTGACCGGGGTGCTGGTCCGGATGCTCTGCCGGGTCGCGCACCGGGTGCCGGTCGGCGACCACACCCTCTTCGTGGCCGAGCCGCTCGCGCTCGGCGGCGGCGAGGACGGCGACCCGCTGGTCTACCACCGGGGCGGCTACACCACCGCGGGTACGCCGGCGCGGACCTGACCGGCCGCAGGGCGCGGTGCGACGGTGTCAGGCGGGCGCGCGGTCGACGACGAGCACCCGGGTCACGCCGCCGTCCTCCTCGGCGATGTCGCGCTCGTGGACGAAGCCGAGCTTGCCCAGCAGCGCCAGCGAGGCGTGGTTGGCCTCGTCGACGGTGGCGTACACGCGGGGCAGACCCAGGGTGTCGAAGCCGTGGCCGACCAGGGCGCGGGCCAGCTCGGTGCCGAGGCCGGCGCCCCAGACCGGCCTGGCCAGCGCGTAGATGATCTCGTGGCCGTCGACCTGCTCCGTACGCTTGATCTCGGCGTGCCCGACGTAGCGGCCGTCGCGGCGTACCGCCCAGACGTCGAAGAGGTCCTCGGCGTAGACCTTCGTGAACACGCGCCCGAAGAGGGCGCCGGCCTCCTCGGCGCTCAGCGGGCCGTCGCCCATGAACCGCCCCACCTCGGGGTCGGTGAGCAGGGCGACGGAGTCCTCGGCGTCGTCCGGCCGGTAGGGCTCCAGCAGCAGGCGGTCGGTGCGCAGGGTGGGGGTGGGCATCAGCGTGGCTCCCAGGCGTCCGGCAACGCCGTCAACCTACGGACGTGGGCCGGCAGCCGGCCACTGATTATCTCCGCGAGGCTGACCTCGTCGACGACCCGTCGCACGGCGGCCCGCACCGCGACCCAGAGCCCCGGCAGGTTCTCCGCCGCGCCCTCGTAGCTGGTCTCCTCCGGGCGTAGCCCGCGCACCCCGGCCAGCGGCCCTTCCACCGCGCGCAGCACCGCGCCGACGGTCACCTCGCGCGGGGGCCGCGCCAGCGTGTAGCCGCCCTCGGCGCCGCGTTGCGCCCGGACGATGCCGGCCCGCCGCAGGTCGGCCAGGACCGCCTCCAGGAACTTGCGCGGCATGTCCTGCTCCGCCGCGATGGCCTGGGTGGACAGCAGCCGGGGGTACGCGGTGGCGAGACTGAGGGCTGCCCGTACCGCGTAGTCGCCGCGCGCGGAGATCTGCACCCCGACATCATGCCCCGCAGGGCCGACGGGCCGCGTCGGCGGGCGGGCGGGGCCGAACGACCCGCCCCGGTACCGGCTGCTCACGGGCCGCGCGGAAGGCGCCCGGGCTCACCCCGACCTCGCGGGTGAAGAACCGGCCGAAGTTCGTCGGCTCGGAGAAGCCCAGCCGCCGGCCGATCCGGGCGATCGGCTCGTCGGTGGCCGCCAGCAGCCGGCTCGCCTGCAGGGCCACCCGCTCGTCGACCACCTGCTTGGCGCTGCGCCCGGTCGCCGCCAGGCAGGCCCGGGTGAGCGTACGCACCGAGCAGCCCAGCCGCGCGGCGTAGTCCTCGACGCGGCGGGTGTGCTGGTAGCCGCGCTCGACCTCGCGACAGAGCCGGTGGAAGGTGGCGGCCTCCGCCCGGGTCGCCCGGTGTGCGGGCTGGGGCAGCAGCGACAGCCGCAGCAGCAGCACGGCGAGCTGGTGGCGGAGCAGTCCACGCGCGGCGGCCACCCCCCGGTGCCGTTGGCAGTCCACCGCGAGCTGGCTCACCTCGTTGATCACCGCGTCCTCGTCCTCGCCGGCGAGCTGGAGCCAGGACCCGACGGCGTCCGGGTCGACGTCGAGCCCGCGCAGCGCCGACGGGTCCCAGCGCACCACGGTCGCGTCGAGCTGCGGACCGGCGCAGCGCAGCACCTGACCGGCGCGCACCCGCAGCAGCGTGCCGGGGCGGCAGGGCAGGGCACGGAAATCCAGCTCGGCGGTGCCGTGACCGCCCGTGGTCAGCACGAGCAGGTCCCTCTCCAGCAGCACCGGGCGCCGCCAGCGCGGCTCGGGGGCGAGGTCACCGAGGGCCACCGTGTCGATCTCGGCGGGGGCGGTCGCCGCGTTGCCGGGCGGAGCGGGGGAGAGCTGACCGGAAGAGACCATCGTCTGCGACGGTAGCCCGGGGCGACGACCGACGCATCCCGGGGACGCTCCCCAGCTCACGCGGGCGGCCGGTCGCACCGCGGCCGGCGGTCCGCCGGGGCGGTGGGGCGGCCGGCGCGCCGGACGGGCGGGTGCGCGGCGGGCGGTCCGACGGGGTTGTCGAGGTCGTCGGGAGCGGGCTACGTTACCGAGCGGTAGCGCCGTCCGGTCGAGGCACGGCCGGAGCCGGCCCGAGTCGGCCGGGCCGCCCCCGTCCCGGCGGCCCCGGCCGACTCGCGATGGGATGGGCATGACGGATCTGTTCTCGGTCGAAGGCAAGACGGTCCTGGTCACCGGCGGCTCGCGGGGGATCGGCCTGATGATCGCCCAGGGCTTCGTCCGGGCCGGCGCGCACGTGGTCGTCTCGTCCCGCAAGGCGGAGGTCTGCGAGGCCGTGGCGAAGGAACTCTCCGCCGAGGGACGCTGCGAGGCGATCCCCGCCGACCTCGGTCACGACGCCGGCGCCGAGGGCCTGGCCGCCGCCGTGCGGGAGCGGTTCGACCGGCTCGACGTCCTGGTCAACAACGCGGGCGCGACCTGGGGCGCGCCGCTGGAGTCGTACCCGGAGAGCGCGTTCGACAAGCTCTGGGCCGTCAACGTGAAGGCCGTCTTCCGGCTCACCACCGCGCTGCTGCCCGCGCTGCGCGCGTCGGCCAGCGCCGACGACCCGGCCCGCGTGATCAACATCGGCTCGATCGACGGCATTCGGGTGCCGATGATGGAGGTGTACGCGTACTCGGCGACCAAGGCCGCCGTGCACATGCTCACCCGCAGCCTGGCCCACCAGCTCGCCGGCGAGCAGATCACCGTCAACGCGATCGCACCGGGACCGTTCGAGAGCAAGATGATGGCGTTCGCACTGGACGACCCCGCGTCCCGGGCCGCCATCGAGGGGCAGGTGCCGCTGGGGCGCATCGGCCGGCCGGAGGACATGGCCGGCACGGCGATCTACCTGTCGTCGCGTGCGGGGGCGTACCTGACCGGCGCGGTGATCCCGGTCGACGGCGGCATCACCACCCACGGCTGAACCCGGCGAAGGGCGACAGAATGGTGCGCGTACCCCCTGGTGGGCCGGAGTGGCCGGTGGTTCAGCGACCGGCGAGCAGCCGGCTCACCGCGGTGTCGACGTCCAGGTGCTCGGCCTCGCGACCGCGCGGAACGACGACGTAGGTCCGGCGCAGGAAGCGCACCAGGACGCTGCGCGGCACCTCGAACAGGGCGTTGCCGTCGGGCGACGACAGCGCCAGCGCGACGAAGTCCCCGCGCGGGGTGGCCCAGGGCCAGACCCGCACGTCACCGATGCCGGCCGGCTCGTCGAGGCCGGTGACCAGCAGTTCCCGGGCGAACGACCAGCTGACCGCCTCGCCGCCGGCGGATTCGGCGTGGAACAGGACATGCACCGCATACGGATCAGCAGGGTCGTAACGCAGACTGGCACGCACCGGCAAGGCGGTGGCGTCAGGTGCGACGAGCCTTAGCGACGTCTCGACCTCTACGGTCGTCGGTCGGATGACACTCATGGACGATCTCCCCCCGGCACCGCTGCGGAACGCGCGTGTCCCGCTTTTCCCATACTCAGGTGCTACTCCTGGCTACGCTCCGCCATACGCTGACTTCACCCAGTGGTGGGAAGGGGGTCGGAAAGGCCGCGTGAATGTGAAGATTCATGTAGGATTTCCGGTTCTGCCCAGTGCGTGATCCCGCCCGGCATCGGGTGGTTCAGTCGTCGACTTACTCCGGTAACGTCCAGTCGGCCGTTGCAGTGACGGGCGCGAGCCACACTGGGGGTGGAAATGGTTACGAAACGATCCTCAGTGGATCCGATGGCAGCGCCGGGCCCGCCGAAAGTCGAGGCCCGGCCGGCCGAAAGGCGGGGGTACGGGGTGCCGATCGAGCAGCACGACCAGCCTGGCCGGTCGGCGTCCGACCACGGCGGCGCCGGCGGGACGGCGCTGGCCGAGCGGCGGCAGCGACCGCGCTGGCGGCAGCGGGTGAGCACCACCCTCGACCTGATCCGGGCCAACCCGACCGGGCGTGTCACCCTCAAGATCTTCATCGCCATCGCCGGCGCGCTGGTCGTCACCATCGGCATCGCCCTCATCCCGCTGCCCGGGCCGGGCTGGCTGCTGGTGATCGCCGGTCTCGGCGTCTGGGCCGTCGAGTTCCACTGGGCCCGCCGGCTGCTCGGCTTCACGCGCAGGCACGTGCACAACTGGACGCAGTGGGTGAAGGACCGCTCGCTGACCGTGCGGTTCCTGCTCGGCTCCGTGGGCCTGGTCTTCGTCGGATCGGTGGTCTGGCTGTCGCTGAAGTTCAGCTTCGGCATCGACGTGGTCGCCGAGGCGCTGCAGTACCTGGCGACGCACTGACCTGGTCGGCCCGGAGGTCCGCCGGGTCGGCCGACCGCCGCGCGGCGCGCGGGACCCCGGATTTCCGGTCCGGTCCCTCGATCAGGTAGAGTCATCGGCGCTGAGGGCGATTAGCTCAGCGGGAGAGCGCTTCGTTCACACCGAAGAGGTCACTGGTTCGATCCCAGTATCGCCCACGCAGGTCAAAGGCCACTTCCCGGCTTCGGGAGGTGGCCTTTTTGCTGCCGTACAGCAGTTCCGTCAGCGGCCGAGTGAGTCACTGAGGCGTTTGAGTGCGTCTCTGGTCGCCTTCGTCGATACCTGGGTGTAGATCTCCATCGTCACGGAGAAGCGGGCGTGCCTCAGCCCTGCATGGCGACTCTGGGGTGGACGTCGAGGTCGACGAGCAGCGTGGCGCAGGTGCGGCGGGCGTCGTGGACGCCGACGTCAACCCGCCGTGGACGTGGTGTGCGACTTGCCCGTGATGGGCGTGTTGCGTAGACGAGAGACGGCCAATCGCGTCGATCCGTCAGACGACCAAGCCACGACCCGCCGTATCGTCGACATGATCATCACCGGCATGGGCATCGCCCGCGCCGACCAACTCATCGCGTCCTGCCTGCCCGCGCGTGGTGCCGGCTGTCCGCCGGCACCGGCGCCGGGGCCCACGGCTCCGCGAGTACTGGTGGGCCAGGGTGCCGGTGCGCGTCGACTGGCAGCCCGGCCGTGGGCAGTGGCTGCTGGCCCGGCGCAGCATGGCCACCGGGGCGATCGCGTCGATCATCTCCAGGCGATCATCAAGAACCGACTCAAGCGCATTCAGTACCGACCTGCTCGACAAGCTTCCATGCCCACGCCGGCCTGACCCTCGAACCTAACTCAACCTAGCCTTTCAAGACCTGTATCAGCTGGAAGGTGGGCAACCGCTAGCGAAACCGCCTCCTCGGCCGTTGTGGCCCGGCCAATAACTGGTCCCTTCCATTTCGAGCGCAAGGTGAACCTCCCACCCCGCGATGCCTCCAAGCAGATCAGGTCATCGGGCCTCGACTTGGCGGGAGCTGCCGCGAGTCGCAAAGACCAGTGGCTGGTAAAGGCATACAACTGCCGCATCTCTCGGCGGGCATAGGCCGCTTCGATGAGGGCTCGGTGCTCCATCCAGTCGGACCGCTCAGCCTCCTTGCGGAGGTACGCCCACTCCGAGGCAATCGCGTGGACCGGGCTGTCGTCCGGTACCTCGATGTGGCCGGTGAGTTCAACGAAGGGAGTCAATCGTTCAATCTCAGCCAGCGGCAGACCGCTCTGCCATCCGTATGCCGCGACAGCGATCCAGCCCAAGTCCTGGGTTGCTCCCGAGATCAACCACCGCGATTCTGTGCCTCCGCCGCACCCAAACCCGCTTATCGACCAACATCGTTCTAGTCGCCAACCGTTGACGGCGAGCGGTTCCCGACCCGTCCTCGATGTCGGTACCGAGGCGGCCCGCAGTCGATCGTTCTCATTCTGGACCACATCGAGGGCGTATCCTCGCGCCTCGCCGACGGCGCACAGCGCGGTGGCCAGACTGCCTAGGGCGGCCACATCAGGGAATAGGTTCGCCGGATCTGGCTCGACTCGCATGACGAAACTATGCCTCACACCACAGGAACTCCGTCCTCGGGAAGACAAGCGCGACTACCGACCGGGCACGTACGGTCTTGGTGCACCGGTAACGCTGAGTAGACATCGAGGCGCCTTACGACGCCGCGGTCACTCACTGGCATCGGGGAACACGTCGGCGTAGGCGTCGATGGTGTCCGGGGTCAGTCGGGTCGAACAGTGGCCGGTGACCTCGCTCGACCCGGTGGCGTACTTGGCCAGGTACCCGGCCACCGACGAGCGGGTGACGTCGCCGTCCGTGGTGCCGACGCGGCGGATGTCGACCTGCTCGCCCCAGGCCACCACCAAGCCCTTCGGCCGGTCGGGGTGGGCGGGTGTGGTGACGGTGATCTGCCGGACGGCGGCGCGGATGACGGCGTCGAGATCGTCGACGGTGATGCAGGCCCGTGGCGGCACCAGGGCGTCACGGTCGTCCGGCGGCTGCCGCCCGTGTCCGGTCTCAACATCTCGGTTACAGATCGGTTTCAGGAAGTCCGTGACACCTTCGGCTAGACGATCATGTTCGTACCCGCTGCCGTTCCATCCCCTCGACTTGGGCGAGGAAGCGTTGCATGCGCTTTTCGGCTTCAACATCGAGGGACTTCGTTCTCCCGGCGACATCGACGCCGACGCTGTTCACCTGCACGGCTTTCGCGTGACCGACCCGTCCGGTGAGGAACAGCTCGCCCGTGAGGCCGCATACGCGGAGGCACTACGGAGCATGGGGCCGCCTCGGATGTACCGCATGGGACCGGACGGAACGATGCACGAGGTCGCCCCCGACAGCTACTGATCCGCCTACCCGCAGACCGGAAAGAGTGTCACGCGGGTCCCGATACCGATCTGTCACGCAAGTCCCGAGACACGGAAAGACGGCTGCCGGCCAGGCCGTTGACCGGTGGTGTGGTGGGCCGGCAGCCGGCCGGGCCGCGCGGCCACGAGCCCGCGCGGTGTAAGGGAGCGCACGCCGGCCGCGTCGGCGAGCTGGCGGCGGTGGCGGGGTTGCGGTTACTGCGCCTCCGGCGGGGGCGCTCCGGCTCCAGGATGGCCGAGGCTCCGCCGGCGGGTCACGGTCCGTGGGTGGTTGCGGTGGGAGCCATCCCGCCCGCCAGAACCGGGCAAGCCGGGCAGACCACCGCCCGACCCGCCAGCGTCCGTACGAGCCGTCAAGGCCGTCTTGACGTGGCGGCCCGATCCCCAGCAGGGCGGGTCGATGGCAGACGGGATGGCAAGCTGGTCGCTCCAGGATGGACAAGCGTGAGGTTCTGCTCTGAGTCAACGAGTTCATCGCCGTGTCGAAGGCCGCCGCCTGCGCCCCCTCTTGATCAGGGCACCGAACACGCCGGCGCACACAACCGAACAGACGCCCATGACTACCGCCGCGAACGGATCACTTTCCGGGCCTGACAAAAGGCTCACCGATGCAATTCCGAACACGATGGCAAGAATGGGCAATATCCCGCGAATCGCAGCGCGGTGATGACGCCGATTGTGAGCGGCATTAATCCGGCGTTGCTCGGCAGTGAGGTCCTTCTCCCACGGGGTGTTGAAGGGCCAGTTGGCAACCCAGATTATTGCAGCCAGGCCCACAATAACCATCAGCACTGTGACGATGGCTTTGAAGAGCATGCTCTACCTCCAGAAGCCGTCAGTCCATGACCGAACCGACGGCGTTGGTAGAGGGTCATGGTCGGCGAGGGCCCTGAGTCAGAAGGTGCGGGGTGATAGTGACTGGTAAGCCGATGGTTTGTAAAGCAAGGCCGTCGGCTGGTGCGGTCAGGGCTCGGTCAGGGCTGGTCCGAGGATCGCTGCGTCCACCCCACCGGGCGGGGCGGCTGTCGACAGCAACGGGCTCGGACGGAGACGACCGGGGCGCGCATGCCGTGGAAGATCAGCCGACGTCGACGACGTGAACGGACGCAGGCAGAAAACAGAGCCAGTATGCGGCGATTTAAGCCGAGTAAGCATCGCACCGGGCAAGGAGTCCCGCACCTACGACAGTTGAGCGCTGGAGCACCTCCGCTGCATGACACAGGTCACGAGGGCGAACGTGATCAAGAGTGCTACCGCAACGAGGATGACCAGCCACCAGCGCTCCGACCCGGGGCACGCAACATGCCCTTGTCACCGCGGGCCGCCCGCTTCAACGATCGATGGCGAACGGGATGGGCAGGAGGAGTTGCCTCTTGATGGTTCGGGGCTGTTGCTGTGTAATTGCATCGGCCTGCGGTCGACCGCAAATGTAAGGGTGCGAGTTGGTAATCCGTAAGACTTGGCGCAACCGTTACACGTTCTTCGCTGGATTCATCCCGTGGGTGATGTGCGGGTTCATGATGTTCATGTTCGGGACGAAGCCTTCGAACGGCCCCGCTGACCTTCTTCTTGTGGGGATTTTTCTGACGGGGCTCTGTTACTTCGTCTCGCTCGCGACCATGTTTTCGTGGGTTCGAATAACTCCAGGCCACCTGATCGTCCAGAATCCCGGGAAGCGATTCAAGATACCCTGGGCGCGGGTGCAGTCGTTGGACGCCGCGAGTGGCCTGAACGTCAAGGTCAGAGGGGTTCGCGAACCAGTGCCCAGTGTTGCCTATCAGGGCTCACTCATTGGCTCGATTGCGGGAAGTCCCAGTTCGCGCAAGGCCGCAGGCGCTATAGCGAGATTCGTTGATGAATCGGCCGATTCGCAGGCCGCCGGAGAGATCGAGCAGTCATTTCCATGGCGCTCGCACGTCGGGTGGGTTGCCATTGGCTGGACGACGCTCGGCGTCGTGCTGCCGACAGTGGGACGGCTGACAACGTAGATCGGCCCGCCTGCGCGTTGCGGCGGTGGGTGGTTGTGCAGGCCATCCCGCCAGCCGACGACCCGGCGAGCCGGGCAGACCACCGCCCGGCCCGCCAGCGTCCGTACGTGCGTCAAGGTCCGCTCGACGCGGCGGACCGGGCGCCGGCGGGCCCCCGGAGGGCGGGCCGGCGGCAAACGTGATGGCTGGCAGGCGAGAGACCAGTTGATGAAGATGTTCAGGTCAAGTCCTCGGGGGTCACCCTTCCCTTCCCGAGAAGATTCCTGGCCAGGAGCAGGCGGCCGAGGCTGATCGCGTAGACGTTGCTGGCCAACACCAGGAATGCCGCGCCGAACTCGCGTTGACCAGCCAAGATCAGTGCGGGAAGACCGGCGAACAGCAGCACGGGCAACACGAAGATCCATGGAGGGAACCGCAGATAGTAGAGCAGTGAGGGGATAGGGAGCCTAGGCACGCGGCCATTAGAACCCACACGGACCAGGACGCCGGAAACCCGCCCGTGGACTGGGTTACCAGCTGGGTGACGACCGAGGCGACTGACGCCCATGGCCGATGGCGGACTGTCTCAGCAGCTCAGCCCGGACACTCGTTGGTCGCGACGGCAGCGGCTACCGGCGACGTGCGGGCCAGGCAGCCCACGCCGCAGCGACAGCGCACAGCGTCAGAAAGGCGAACAGGCAGCTCAGCGCGCCGCAGAGCACCGCCCCGACTCCCTCCACGGGCATATCGTAGGACGCTGAGTCAGCGCGCCCGTCGCCCTGTTGCTGCCGACAGCGACGGTGACAGCGACAGGGCCCGACGGCCAGAGGCCACCAGCCGGTGTGTTCAGCGGGTCCGGTAGCGCGCGTAGATCAGCCCGCTGTCGAAGGCACGCTGCTCGACCAGGTCGAGATCGAGGCGTACGCCGTCGGGAAAGAACCGCTTGCCGCCGCCGACCACGCTCGTCGTGATGAACAGGTGGTACTCGTCCACCAGGCCGGCCGCGATCGCCTGGGCCGCGAGGTTCGGGCCGTCGACGGTGAGGTCGCGATCAGCCTCGGCCTTGAGCTTGCGCACCGCGGCGGGGTCGAAGGTCCGCTCGATCCTGGTCTTCGCGCTGGACACCGACTCCAGCGTCGTGGAGTACACGATCTTCTCCGCGGCCTGCCAGTCGCGGGCGTACTGCAGGATGTGCGGCGGCTGGTCGGGCTCGGTGTGTGCGGTCTCCCAGTAGACCATCGTCTCGTACATCCGCCGGCCGTAGAGGTACGTGCCGACGGAGCGGAAGAGGTCGTTGATGAAGGTGTGCACCTCCTGATCGTCGGCCCCGGTGCCGAGGCCGCCCTCCGTCGCCTCGGCGTAGCCGTCGAGCGAGGTGACCATCGAGTAGATCAGCTTTGCCATGCGTCTCCTTCAGGTACGCGCGCGTCAGTTCGCCAGGGTCCTGCGGATGGTGACCTCCGCACGAACCGAAACTCATCGAGCGGCCGGCCCGCCTCTTCCGCCGACCGTCAGATGCCGGACGAAGCGCGCTTCGGGCCGCCCGTCCAGCTCTGCCGACCCGACCAACGCGAAACCCGTGCGGGCTCGCACCCTGACGCCACGCGCCGGCGTTCGACCTCGGCTCCGGCTCGCTCTCCTGTGGAGACGATTCGGGCCGGCCGAAATCGTAGGACCACCTTATGGTGAGCATGCTTGCGCCGGTCCGCAGCCAGACCCCGGTGCAGCAGCAGGCCGACGCCCCGCCAGGAGGTGGAGCGTCCAGCCAACGAGAGCCGAGGATCTGCGGAGCCGGACACGGATGCTGTCCGCGCTGCGGGGGCAGCGAACGAACCGGCTGGACCACCCCTCGTCCTCCGCCCCGTCGAAGGCCAACAGCTCGAACCCGGGCACAGGGTGCAGGCGTGGGTGAGGGTTGTGTGTGCCTGGTCCACTGGTGGCATGCCCGCCCGTTTCCGCTGTCTCGTCGTGCTGGCTGCGGGCGTGCTCGCGGCCGGGACGGGGCTCATGGTCGCCCTGGGGCACATCGAGCAGCCCGGCCCCCTCAACGAGGCGATACTGGGTGCGGCGGGCGGCGGGCTGACCGGAGCCGGGTTCCGCGGTTGGAGGAAACACCACACGTCGACCTCGCGGCACGAAGCAGCGTGAGACGTCGGCGGCAACAGCCAGTCGACCGTCCAGGGATGTGCCACCACGGGATGATCCAGGTCGAGATCGACGCCGACCTCGCCGCCCGGCCGAGCGCCGTCGTGAGGTTGTCGCCGCCGTACGCGCTGGCCTAACGTGCCGCCATGGTGCTCGCACTCCGGCCGCTCGCGCTCGACGACACCCCTGCCGTCCACGGCTGGGCCCGCCTGCCGGAGTCGTGCCGCTATCAGGCGTGGGGGCCCAACACCTACGAGCAGACGCAGGCGTACGTGCGGGAAGCGGTGGCGGCGTCCCCGGACCGGCTGGTGTTCGGAGTGCTCGTCGACGGCGAAGTGGTGGGCTGCGCCGAACTGACGTTGCACGGGCCGAGCACCGGCGAGATCGCCTACGTGGTGCATCCACGCGTCTGGGGGCAGGGCGTCGCGACGGCTGCGGCGCGGGAACTGTTGCGTGTCGGCTTCGGCGAGCACGGGCGTCACCGCATCTTCGGCACGTGCGACCCGCGCAACCTCGCCTCGGCCGCGGTGCTCCGGAAGATCGGCATGCGGTACGAGGGGCGGATGCGGGGCACCGCGTACATCCGCGACGGCTGGCGGGACTCGGACCTGTACGCGATCCTCGTCGACGACTCGACCCCGACCCGACGGTGACCCGCGCGGCGGGCGCCTCGGTGCCCGTGCCCAGGGCTGTCGCCAACCGGCGGAGGCCGGGAACTCAACCGAGGCGGGCCAGCGTGGTTCCGTGCTCCGGGCAGGTCCAGACTGCCGCGCCGGAGACGAGCCGTGCCGACGGCGGGTGGCGGTGGCCCGGCAGACACCCGGGCCACGCCGTGTCTCCGGCTTCGAGCACCTTCTCCTGGAGGAGGTCGGTCAGTTCGACGATCGCCTCCTCGACCGACGCCACAGCGGGCAGACCGCCCAGGCTGTAGGTGCGGCACTGACCGGCCGTGCCGTAGTCGACGACGATCGAGTCCAGGTCGTCCAGCCGTACGTGTCGCGGCTCGACCGGCGCGTCGTGCGCCCTGAACTCGCCGGCGACACGGATGACGGCGTGCTCGTAGTGGTCGAGGGAGGTGAGCACATCCTCCTCGGTCGTCATCGATGCACCGCCTCAGCTGGCCCCGGTCCCGCTGGAGCCCGGCTCAGTCGCGTCGACGAGGGGACCCTCGTCGCGGGACAGCCGGATGAGCAGCTCACGCAGGCGCCTCGTCTCGTCCGGGTCCGTACCGCCTCCGTAGAGGCTGGCCACGGCGGCTCCGTCCGCGGCCAGGGTGATCAGTCGCACGCGGTCGGGGTCCAGGCCGTCGGCGTCCAGGGCCTCGTTCCAGGTCCGGTTGTCCTCCTCGAGCAGTTCGGCCACGCCCGGTACGCCGGCCAGTGAGGCGGCCAGGATGACGTGCTCCGACGCGGTCGACCCGTCGCCCGACCCGTCGAGGGCCGCCCTGACGTAACCGCGTACCAGCCGGCCCCGCGCGTGGTCGCGCGGATCGACGGCGGCGTGCACGGCGGCGGTGAACTGCTCCGCCAGGTCGCGGGCCAGCTCCAGCAGGAGCTGTTCCCGGTTGCGGAAGTGGTGCAGCAGCCCGCCCTTGGAGACCCCGGCGGTGCGGGCGATGAGGTCCAGGCTGACGCCGGCACCGTGTGCCACCACGGCGCGGGCGGCGGCATCCAGCACGACCCGGCGGGTCCTGGCGGTGTCACGCTCGCGAGCCGGCATGCCCGGGTCCTTTCGTTTCTCAGCAGTCCGACGCGCCGGCGGGTGTCGGGCGCATCACCACCTTAGCCGACCAATCGGCTTGCACAGCCGACCATTTGGTCCGTAGCGTGACGGCATGAGCGACCCGCACCTGGCCTCCGACCTCGCCGGCGCCACCGCCGACGTCGGACGCGCCGGGTTCCGGCAGTGGGCGGCCCTGGCCGCGTTGACCCTGGCCGTCACGCTGCTGGCCGTCGACGGCACCGTGCTGGCGCTGGCCGTGCCCGCGCTGGTCGCGGAGTTGCAGCCCACCGCCACGCAGCTGCTGTGGATCGGCGACGCCTACTCCTTCGCCCTGGCCGGCCTGCTGATCAGCATGGGCACCCTGGCCGACCGCATCGGGCGCAGGCGGCTGCTGCTGATCGGCGTCACCGGCTTCGGCGCCGCCTCGCTGTTGGCGGCCTTCGCTCCCAGCGCCGGCTGGCTGATCGCCGCCCGGGTCCTGCTCGGCGTGGCGGGCGCGACGCTCATGCCCTCGACGCTGTCGATCGTCCGCAACATCTTCACGGAGGCCCGTCAGCGCACCCGTGCCATCGCGGTCTGGGCGGCCGGCGCCTCCGGGGGCGCGGCACTCGGCCCTCTGGTCGGCGGGGTGTTGCTGGAGCACTACTGGTGGGGCTCCGTCTTCGTGATCAACGTCCCGATCATGCTGCTCGTGCTGGTCGGCGTCGCCGCCCTGGTGCCCGAGTCGCGCGATCCGTGCCCCGGACGCTTCGACATGGTCAGTGCCCTGCTGTCGGTGGCGGCGATCGTCGCCGTGGTCTGGGCGGTCAAGCACACCGCCACGGCCGGCGTCGACCTGGCCGGTGCCGGCGCGGCCGCGGCCGGTGTCGTCGGCGGGGTGCTGTTCGTGCGCCGCCAGCGCCGCCTGCCCGCCCCGCTCGTGGACATCACGCTGTTCGCCCGTCCGGTCTTCACCGGCACCGTCCTCGCGAGCCTGATCGCCATCTTCGCCTTCAGCGGCCTGCTGTTCTTCTTCTCCCAGTACCTGCAACTCGTCCGTGGCTACTCGCCGCTGCAGGCGGGCCTCCGGGAGTTGCCGCTCACCCTGGCGTCCATCGCGGTCGTCGCCATCGCCGCCGCCGTGCTCGTCCGCCTCGGCGTCGGACGCGCCCTCAGCGTCTCGCTGCTGACGGCCGGCGCCGGCATGGTCGTCCTGACGATCGGCGAGGGCCACGCCGGCTACGCGCCGCTGGCGCTGGGGCTGGTCGTCATCGGCCTGGGCGTCGGCCTCGCCTTCACCGCCGCCACCGACGCGGTGCTCGGCGCGGTGCCGAAGGACCGGGCCGGCTCCGCCTCCGCCATCTCGGAGATGGCGTACGAACTCGGCGTCGCCCTGGGCATCGCGCTGCTCGGCACCCTGCACACCGTCCTCTACCGGGCGGCCCTGCCCGACCTGTCGAGCCTGCCCGGCCCGACCGGCGACGCGGTGCACGAGTCACTGGCCACCGCCGGTCACGCCCTGGCCGGCGGCGGGCAGCAGGGGACCGCGGTCCTGGCCGCCGCCCGGGACGCCTTCGTCCACGCCATGCAGGCGACCTCGCTCATCGCCGCGGTCCTGCTGGTCGCCGCCGGCGTGATCGCCTGGAAGCTCGTACCGTCAGCCCGCGACTCGTAGCGCGGCGCCGGGGCCGGCGGCGTCACATCCCTGGTGCCCGGGCAGCGGATCGGCGGCGTCGGCCTGGTCGACGCCGACGGGCAGGACACGGCCGTGCGGCCCCGCCTCGACCCGGGGAGCTAGCCTCACGGTCGACGGACGGCGCCCTGGACTGGGGCTGGACGTGACCAGCACGGGCCTGGCCGGCCGACGCGGGCCCGGTCCACTTCCGAGGAGACGACCCTGAGCAGAGACGCCGCGCGGTGGCCGATGTCGGTCATCTCCCTCGTACTGGGTCTGGCCGTGTTGACCGGCTGCGCCCTCAACAAGGGCACCGCCCTCGCCGCGGACTTCGCGAACGACTGGGCCGGTACGCCGGACGTCGTGGACATCCGCACCAACGCGGAGAACACGCTGCCCTTCCTCGGTCAGGCGACCGGCGTGCTGGTCCTCGCCGACGGCACCCCGGCCGACCGCGTCACCGGGTTGGCGGGCGAGCTGAGGGAGTACGTCGTCCGCCACGACGAGATCACCGGCCGGATCGCGGCGGACGGCGTCACCTTCACCGTCGTCGGGAACGAGAGCCGCACCGGCGAGGCGCTGGGGCTGTGGCGGTCGCTGGCGGCCGACGAGCGGGTGGCGGACGGCGACATCAGGGCCGCGGTCAGGAAGGAGACCGATCGCTGGTGGGTCGGGATCACCGCCGTCGACGCCGCCGGCGCGTTGGCGCTGTTCAGGGACATGGTCGCGGACGGCGGCCGGCACCGGCCACCGGCGGGCGGGACGTCGCTGCAGGTGAACACCGAGCGTGGCGCGCGCACCGGGCTCATGGTGGGGACGGGCTCCGACGGCGGCGCCCCCACCGGCGCCATCGCCGCGTACGAGGCCGTGGCCGCGCGGTACCAGGTCGTCCACGCCTCCCTGAAACCCGACCGGGCGAGCATCGTCGTCGCGCAGAGCGCGGACCGGGACCACGCCGAGGAACTCGCCAGACGGGCGGCGCCCACCCTCGGCGCCGTGGAGGTCACCCGGCGCGTGCGGTGACCGACCTCCGGCCGCCCGCGCCTCGGCCCATTCCCGGGGGCGGTCGGCTCGCGCAGGCGCGGCCGTGCCCGCACGGCCGCACACCGCGGCGGCCGACGACAAACCCGGTCGCCACCGGGCGTCGGGGCCGACAGACTGTGCCGATGAGCGACGTACGGGTCCTGCCGACGATCCATGAGAGGCACATCGACGAGGCCGCCACGATCTGGGCCGCGGCGACCGCGGCCCGCGACGGCGGGACCGAGATCGCCCCGCTACGCCTCGCCCGACCCCTGATCCAGGCGGTGCTCGACAGCGCACCCCGGTCGCTCCTGCTCGTGGCACTCGACGCCGCTCGGGTGGTCGGCTTCGCGGCGGTCGGGCCCGCGCCGGCGGACGCGTCGACCGCCGAGATCCGCTACCTGGGCGTCGCGCCCGACGGCTGGGGCAGGGGAGTCGGCCGGCAACTGCTGCGGGCCGCCCCCGCGCACCTGGCGGCCGCGGGTTTCGTCCGGGCCGAACTGGACGTCTACGTGGACAATCCGCGAGCGGTGAGACTGTACGAGAGCGCCGGCTGGCTGCCCCACGGCGGGCCCACCCCGCACCCGCGCAACGGTCGCCTCGAACAGCGTTACCGACTCGACTGGTGAGGGCCGCCGGCCTGCCCGGTGGGACCCGACCGGCCCGCCGGCCGGGCGCGTTCACCAGGGGCAGACCACGGCTTCCGTACGGGATAGGGTTCGCGACGTGCCCTCACGAACGGACGTCGGGACGCATCGCGCCAGGACGTCGGCTGTGCCGCCCCGCGACCGCCGATGAGCGACCGGCGGCACGGCCGCGACGTCGCCCACGCGATCGCCTCGGCGGCCCTGGGTCGCGATTGCGGCCCTCTGACAGCCGTCGACAGCCTCTCGCACCACGTCTTCGTCGGGGCGGACGTCGTCGTGAAGATCATCGACGCCGCCCGCCACTCGCGACTGCACCGGGAGATCGCCCTCGCGCCTGACCTGCCCGCCGGCATCACGGCGCCGCTGCTCGACAGCGGGCGTCACGAGCGGGGGATCCGCGCGGTGCGGTACGCCTGCTACGCCCGCGTCCCGGGGGAGGCTCCCGACATGGGCATGCCCGGGGTGGACGAGGCGGCCGCGCGCCGGCTGGCGGAACAGGCCGTCGAGCGGCTGTGTCGACTGCACGACTGGACGCCCGCGGCGCACGCCCGAACGACGCTCGGGGAGACGCTCGACCACGGCGGGTTCGTCAGTCGGGCCGCGCTCCACGCCGAGGTGGAGGAGCTCGCCGCCCTGGACCGGGACGCAGCCGTCCCTCGCCGGGTGCTCGACGGGCTGACGGCGATGGCGGAGCGTGCGCCGTCGCAGGCGCGCGCGGACGTACCGGTCCACGCGGACTGTCACTGGGGCAACTGGCTCGCCCGCGACCGACGGGTGACGGCGCTGCTGGACTTCGAATGGGCGCGCTTCGGTGAGCCGACGGACGACTGGTTCTTCCTGATCCGGTTCAGCGGTCCGCACAGGGAAGCCGTCCTCGATGTCGTCGCCGCCGCGACGGCGACGCCGCCGGCGATCCTGCGACGGGAGTGCGAGGTGCGCGAGGCGAGCTACCTCGCCGCCGACCTCCGCGCCGCGCTCCAGCGCCCGGACACCCCCGCGCGGACGGTTGCCGAGAACGTCCGTGACCTCGAGGAACTCGTCGTCGAACGCCCCTGGTGGCGCCACGCCCCGTGATGCTGGCCGCGGCAGGCGGCGAGTGCCCGCCGGGGCACGCGGACCGGCCGGACGCGCCCCGGGAGGGGCTGGCCGCTCCCGTGATCCGGCGGACCTGGGTGAAGAGACCCGGGGAAGCTGCTGTAATCGGGTGGAAGCGACGCGAGGTCCCGCGCCGGCGGCCTGGCGACGCGATCGGGGAACGCGACGCCCGGGAGAGGACGAGCCGTCATGGCGAGGTGGAGACGCCCGGAAGGCGCACGGCGGCCCGGCAGGTGGCCGCTGCTCATGGTGGCCCTGGCGGTCGTCGCCGTCTCGGCACTGCGGCGACGGCCTTCCGACGCCGACGCCGCCTGGCCGGACGTGATCCTGAGGTCGCCACCGGACGTGACCGGCCGAAATCCGCAGGCGGGCGTCGGGGGTGTCGTGCGATCGTGATCCGCGGCAGGCGACAGTCGACTGTGGATTGGATCTGGTGATCATGAAGAGAGTGTTCTCGACCCTGATGGCGCTGGTGGCCGTCGCGTCGGTCATGGTGCTCGGTGCGCCCGCCGCCCAGGCGGCCGGCTCGTGCTCGGGCACGATCATCTACAGCCAGGTGCAGTCCTCGGGCCTCGGCGAGCTGGTCATCTACTACAACAGCAGCAACGGGGGCACCAACAGCGCGTGCTTCTACCACCGCGGCGCGGCCTACGGGAAGTCGGCGCCCACCTTCGTGCAGATCTACCGCTGCGCCGAGCGGTCGGGCGAGGGCGCGCACTGCACCCGCTCGGGCAGCGCGGACACCGACTCGGGCGACTTCAGCTACCACGCCGGTCCGGTCGGCGTCACCGGCACGGCGTCCTACTGCGTCGAGGCGGTCGGCTACATCGGGTGGGCGGGCCAGCGCCACCAGATCTACAGCCGACGGCAGGGCTGCTGACCGCCCCGTACCGGGGCCACGGACTGAAGTGCGGGGGCCACCATCCCGAGACGGGAGGTGGCCCCCGCGCTGTCTCCGGCAGCCGCATTCCCGGCCGCGCCCGTCGCGGGGGCCGTACGTCCGGCGGGGCGGCGATGCTCCCCCGGCCGAGCACCGGGTCGGCGCCCTTGCCGTCAAAGATTGAACGGTGGTTCAATCCTTGACGTGGTCTACCGGAGCACCGAGCGCGTGCAGGCTCGGCTGAGCGCGTCGCGGGAGCGGATCGTCGCCGCCGCGCTGGAGATCACGGCCGAGCACGGGTACGCCGGCTGCTCGATCGCCGCCGTCGCCGAGCGGGCCGCGATGGCGACCGGCAGCGTCTACCGGCACTTCCCGACGAAGGCCGACCTGGTGGCCGAGGTGTTCCGCACGGCCTCGCAGCGCGAGGTCGAGGCGGTGGCGCGCGCGGCGGAGCGGGAAGGCACCGTCGCCGAGCGGGTCACGGCCGTCATCGAGACCTTCTCCGGCCGGGCGCTGCGCTCCCCACGACTGGCGTACGCCCTGCTCGCCGAGCCGGCCGACCCAGCGGTCGACGCCGAGCGGCTCATCTTCCGCCGCGCCTACGCCGAGCTGATCGCCGGCTACGTCGCCGAGGGGGTGGCGAACGGCGAACTGCCCCCGCAGGATCCCGGGCTGACCGCCACCGCGCTGGTCGGCGCCCTGGCCGAGGCGATGGTCGGCCCCCTGGCCGCCGGGGTCGCCGGGCCGCGCACCATCGAGCACCTGACCACCTTCCTCCACCGCGCGCTGGGAGTCTCGCCGTGACGACGCACGAGGTCTTCAACCAGGTTCCCCCGCTGGTCGACCACGACACGGCCGACGACCCGGCACTGCTCGACGGGCTCGACCGCGAGGGCGCCGGCTGGGCCGCCGCCGAGCTGCACGAGCTGGGCCGGCTGGGCGGCGGCGAGGAGGCGATCGAGCAGGGCCGGTTGGCCAACGAGCACCCGCCCGTCCTGCGCACCCACGACCGGCACGGCAACCGCGTCGACGAGGTGGAGTTCCACCCGGCCTGGCACGAGCTGATGCGTACCGCGGTCACGCACGGCCTGCACGCCGCGCCTTGGGCGGACGACCGGCCGGGCGCGCACGTGGCGCGGGCGGCGAAGTTCTACACCTGGCGTCCCGACGCCGGGCACGGCTGCCCGATTTCGATGACCTACGCCGCGGTGCCGGCGCTGCGGCACGCCCCGGAGCTGGCCGCGCGCTACGAGCCGCTGCTCACCGCCACGTCGTACGACTTCGGGCTGCGCCCGCCGTTGGCCAAGCGGGGACTGCTGGCCGGCATGTCGATGACGGAGAAGCAGGGCGGCTCGGACGTGCGCGCCAACACCACCACGGCCCGCCCCGAGCCGGACGGCACCTACCGCCTGCTCGGGCACAAGTGGTTCACGTCGGCGCCGATGTGCGACGTCTTCCTCACCCTCGCGCAGGCACCGGGCGGGCTCACCTGCTTCCTCGTGCCGCGCGTCCTGCCGGACGGCACGCGCAACCCGATGCGGCTGATGCGCCTCAAGGACAAGCTCGGCAACCGCTCCAACGCCTCGGCCGAGGTCGAGTACGAGCACGCGGTCGCCTGGCGGGTCGGCGACGAGGGCCGCGGCGTGCGCACCATCATCGACATGGTCAACCTCACCCGCCTCGACTGCGTGATCGGCGCGGCGGCCGGGATGCGCCAGGGCGTGACCACCGCCGCCCACCACGCCACCCACCGGCGGGCGTTCGGCCGGTACCTCGTCGAGGCGCCCCTGATGCGCAACGTGCTCGCCGACCTCGCGGTCGAGAGCGAGGCGGCCACCGTGCTGATGATGCGGCTCGCCGGGGCCACCGACCGCTCCGCGCGCGGCGACGCCGGCGAGACGGCGTTCAAGCGGCTCGCCCTCGCCGTCGGCAAGTACTGGGTCTGCAAGCGCTGGCCGGCGCACGCCGCCGAGGCCCTCGAGTGCCTGGGCGGCAACGGCTACGTCGAGGAGTCGGGCATGCCGAGGCTGTTCCGCGAATCCCCGCTGAACTCGATCTGGGAGGGCTCCGGCAACGTCGCCGCCCTGGACGTGTTGCGCGCCCTCACCAGGGAACCAGAGGTCATGGAGGCGTTCCGGGCCGAGGTCGACGCCGCCGCCGGCGCCGACGCCCGGCTCGACGCCGCCGTACACCGGGTGCGGGCGGACCTGTCCGACCCCGGGGACGTCGAACTGCGGGCCCGTCGCGTCGTCGAACGGCTCGCGCTGGTCCTGCAGGGCTCGCTGCTGGTGCGGCACGGCCACCCCGCCGTCGCCGACGCGTTCTGCGCCTCGCGGCTCGACGGCGACCACGGACAGGCGTACGGCACGCTGCCCCGCGGCGTCGACTTCGCGGCGATCATCTCCCGCGCCGTGCCCAAGGTGGGCTGACCGGCGGTGGCGCGGCCGCCCTCCGCTCCTGTCGTGCCGGTCGGAAATCCGGCGTCGTTCGTCGGTGCGGGTCGTTAGTCTGCCTGCGGACCTGCTCGGTACGCGACAGGTCGAGGCCCGCTCCGGCGCCGGCCACAACGGGGACTTCAGGAGAATTCGTGACACAGCGAGCCATTTTCATCGTGGGTAGCGGGCGTCCTCGGCGGCTTGGAGGGCGAGGATGGCCTGCACGATCGGGGTGGCTCGGCGGGGGCAGCAG